>URKH01000023.1 GCA_900548255.1 uncultured Collinsella sp.
CTTGTTAAACGCAGTGTCGTCTTCCTCGACGCTCAGCACATTGACGACCACCGAGCCGCCTTGCTGGTTAGAGCCTGTATTGATATCCCAATACACGCCGTTAATGTCATCGTCGAAATCGAACTGGCATCCCTCGACAACGGTCAGCGAGCCATCGGCCTCAACCGTGGCACCGATATAGGTTTGGCTCATGGAGTAGCCGTCGGCGTGCGCGACGGCAGGCAGCAGCAACAACGCAAGCGCGACGAGTGCGCAGACGGAAGCGAACCGCGCAAACAGGCGGCGCTGCCGACAGGGCTGGGCAACGGGGGCGTTCATAGGCACATCCTTTGTCTGTGGTACCAGTAGCGTCATTGTCCCACGTTTGCGAGTTCATGTGACGAACATCTAGGTCAGCGGAGCGTCAAAACGGGACAAAAGTCACGCCCGCCGCCGGCACCTGGGGACGTTCCTTATCTGCCGGCAATCTGGGACACTCCTTGGCATAGCCCGCCCCGGCAATAGATACCACTTCATAGCTCCATCACAGGTGTAGCGGCTTTGTGTGGGCGCGGCATGCGCTGATTGAGCCGCCAGTTGAGGGGCATAAAGCAGTTGAGCGAAAACGGTTTGCCCCTTTGCCGTCCGCTTGAGGATCATGTCCCCCTTTTCCGCGGAAACCCCGGCAGTTGCGAAGAGCTGCCGGGGTTTCCGTCGTTTGAGGGCTAGATTGATTGACGACGATTAAGGCGCCGAGCCGGTGGTCCGGCACGCGCAACGTGTGGCCTCAGCAACTTGCAGGCCACGGCAGCGTCTCCCCCACCACGCCCCGCGCTATACTCGTCCGCATGGACATCAACGCACGCAACATAGCAACAACCGCCGCCGACGCGCCAACGACGCCGGCCGCTCCCGCGCCCGTCGTGGGGCGCTTCGCCCCGTCGCCCTCGGGCCGTATGCACCTGGGCAACGTGTTCAGCTGCCTGTGCGCATGGCTTTCGGCCCGCAGCCAGGGCGGCAGCATCGTGTTACGCATTGAGGACCTGGACGATCGCTGCAAGCGCCCGGAACTTGCCGCCCAATTGATTGACGACCTGGCCTGGCTGGGGCTGGAGTGGGACGAAGGCCCCTACTACCAGCACGACCGCCTAGACCTGTACGAGAGCGCCTTGCGCCGGCTGAAAGACGCCGGCCTCACCTATCCCTGCTTTTGCACACGCGCCGAGCTCCACGCCGCGAGTGCACCGCACGCGAGCGACGGCACGCCCATCTACCGTGGCGCCTGCCGAAGTCTTTCGGCCGAGGAGGTGGCCCGCCGCAGCGCCCTGCGCGCCCCGGCCACACGTCTGCGCGTGCCCACCGTCGACGACCTCGCAGACGACGTGATCGAATTTGTGGATCGCACGTACGGCGCCCAATGCGAAGCACTCGCCACCGAGTGCGGCGACTTTTTGGTGCGCCGCAGCGACGGCGTGTTTGCCTATCAGCTAGCCGTGGTGGTCGACGACGCTGCCATGGGCGTCACCGAGGTCGTGCGCGGATGCGACCTGCTGGGGTCCACGCCGCGCCAGATCTATCTGCAGCACCTGTTGGGACTGCCCACGCCGCACTACGCACATATTCCGCTGCTCATGGCACCGGACGGCCGCCGCCTTTCCAAACGAGACCGCGATCTGGACCTGGGCGAACTCCGCGCCCGCTTTGGCACGCCCGAAGCGCTGCTGGGCTGGCTCGCCGGGCAAACGGGCATCGCGCCGGACACCACGCCGCGCTCTGCCGAGCGGCTGGTCGAGCACTTTAGCTGGGACGTCATCCGCGCGCACCGCGAGAACATCACCGTAATGGCCGAGTAGTCAAACGCCCTGCCCCCTTCACTCCCCCCCCCCCGACGAGTGCGTAATTCTGTATCTTGTTATGTACGGAATAGTTCCGTACAATGATGCAAAGGAGGTTTTACCATGCCAACGATTGAGAAACAGCGCCGTATGGATCTAAGGCTGACCGAGCGTCAACGCCTTACTTACGAGCGCGCCGCGGCCTTGCGCGGGCAAACTCTCACCCAATGGGCCACGGCTCACCTTGACGAGAGCTCCGCACGTGACATCGCCGAGGCGTCAACAACCTATCTTTCTCCTGATGGTTTTGATGCATTTTGCGAAATGCTCGACTCACCCATGCCCCAAGCCGCAAAAGCGTTGCTCGACCGTAAAGCGATTTGGGAATGAGCACGTTTACCAAGCCCGTTCAACTCCCCGTTGGTCAAGGCATCGAGGCTTTCCACTGCGGTAATACCCTTGTAGACGGATGGGCTAAAAACAGATCAGCCTCGGCGCGAAGAAGAGGGTCGGCGGTTATATACGCATCGTATTACGACGGCGCAGTCGCCGGGTTCTATACGCTATGTACGCACTCCGTAGCTCGCGAAAATGTTGACGGAGGATGGCTCGTTCGGAACTCCCCCTCCCAAGTTCCCGCAGTGTTGCTTGGAATGATGGGGGTTGATGAGAAATTCAAGGGGCTTGGTCTGGGAGCATCGTTGCTCAAAGATGCCATCGAAAACGCCTTGAAAATTTCTGCCCTAGCGGGAGCGCGAGCTTTGGTTGTCGATCCAGTAGATGATGAGGCGGCAGCGTTCTATGCGCATTTCGGCTTTGCAGCCCTACCCGGCACCAACCGAATGGCGTTGAAACTCTAGACCGCCAGCAGCATCTCCTCCAGCTCCCAGTATGCCTTAAGTTACCCTACAGATAATGACTATTGCCAAAATGTAGGGTAACTACCCAAGGCATCATACGAAGAGCTCGCTATGCCTGCCCCTACGCAACGTCCCAGGGCTGGAGCTCGCCGCCCAGGCGAACGATGCAGTCGTAGAGCACGGTGTGGCGCTCGGCCGGGTTGGCATCCCGATGAAAATGCCCGTAGTACCAGCGCTTGTAGTCCAAGCGATCTTCCAGCTCGTCGAAAAATGCCGTAAGCCGATCGACAGCTGGATAATTCCAGCCAGGTGCCGGATAGAGCGTGGGCGAGAGCATGCGCGTGGAGCAGGTGTGGGTGATCACGTAGTCGACCTTCCAGCCCACGCTATCGAGCTTTGCCCGCGCCTCCTCAAAGTTGCGCTCGCCCGGCAGCTCCTGCGGCCACCAGCTGGAATACGGGATGCGGTATTCCTTGTCCACACTCGTGGCGCCGCCCATGGTAAAGATCGTCGACCCACCGAGCTCAAAAACCTCGCCGCGCGTCAGGCGCCGTATAGGCGAGGTGTCCGACAGGCGTTGCGTCAGTCCACCGTGCCACAACTCCAGGGGGCGCTCCGCCCAATGGTCGTAGCGTTCGTGGTTGCCGTCGACGAACAGCACGGTATAGGGGCGCGACTCCAGCCAGGCGATATCGGCGCATTCCTCGGCAGAAAAATCCCACGGAAAGCCAAAGTCTCCCGCGATAATCAGATAGTCGTCGCTCGTCAGACTATCCCCAAGCTCCCAGTCGCGGAGCTTTTGCATGTCGATGCCACCGTGGACATCACCCGTCACATAAACCGTCATCGGATCACCACTTCCCTCTTATAGGCTTCGAGATCGTGCTCGATCTGCTCGTCGCCCGTGGCGTTGACCCACCACGGCCATTTAACGCAACACGCCGGCTCGTCGACCTGCGCAAACCACGACTTGAGCTCCTCCAGGCTCACCGGGGCGTAGCCGTTGGCGTCCACGCCCACGTCATAGCGCAGCAGCCCCTGCCTAAGGTTGAACGTGTTGTACGCGCCGCCGCAGCTGTGGATATGTCCGTGAAGATGCCAGCCGCCGTGCGACATGCCTTGCCAGTCGACCATGGGATAGTGGCTCAGCACGATTTTTTGGCGGTCGATCTTGAGCACACAAATGGGCGGCTCGACGATAAAAGCATCCGCCACCGCAGGCTGCGTCCAGTCTTTGTCGTGGTTGCCAGGCAGCAGATGGACGTGCTTGCATGCAATGCTCTTACGCAGCTCGTAGGCGTCTTGCACCGTCATCTTAAAGCTGAAGTCGCCCAGAATATAAAGCTCGTCGTCCAAAGCGACCTTGCTATTAATGTTGGCGACCATGGCGTCGTTCATCTGCGCACCAGTCGACCAAGGCCTGTCGGCGAGCCGCAGCATGTTCTCGTGTCCAAAGTGGGTATCGCTGGTAAACCAGATCATGGGAACCTCCTAACGCTGTTGCCCAGAATTTCCACTCGCCGCCCCACCCTACTCATCGGTGCATCGCGCCTCAATCGGCACGATATCTTGGTAGATCAGGCGATGCTTGTCGTCGCGCCATTCATCGTCATGGTAATGGCCAAAGAACCAGGTGCGGTAGTCGAGTCGCCCGTCGAGCTCGCCCAAAAAGGCCTGCAGCGAATCGTCGTAGAACTCGCGATTGCACTCCATGCACAGCTCGTCTGCCAAATCGACCGGCGCCTCGTGAGTCACAACATAGTCGACCTTCCAGCCCACACGATCGAGCGAGGCGCGACAGTATTCCATCTCGCTCTCACTCGGCATTTCCTCGGGCCACCACGTCTTTCCCTCCCGGCGCCACTGTTTGTCATGGCTCGCGGCGCCACCCATGGCGAGCACCGTGTTCCCCGCAATGTCGAACACCTCTCCGCGCATCAGGTGCAGCACATGCGGGCGAGCCTCGTGAACGAGGCCCTCGTTCCACTCTCGGATCGGCAGCCCCGCCAGCAGATGATAGTTCTCGTGATTGCCGTCGACAAAACACGTAGTCCAGGGCTTGGACTCAAACCAGTCGAGCCAGTATTTGTCGGTGTTTGAGCCACTCCATATAAAGCCAAAGTCGCCGGCAACGATCACCACGTCATCGCGCGTCAGCGTACGGCCCAATGGCCAAACGCGCGACGAGAAGCGGCTCGCCCCGTACTCGGCAACACCGTGAACGTCTCCGGTAACGAAAATGGACATTAAGCGGCACCTCCGTGCTGTGCGACTCTAGACAAATCGATGGCAGAAATTGCGGATCAGCCCCGGCATCCGCACCCCTTAGGGCTTACCCCTCGTTCTTCCATCCAAACGGATCAAACACCCAAAAAACTAGATCGAGCACACTGTTGGCGGGCAGCATTTTGGGCAGGGCGTCTTGCCTCGCTTGAGTGCGGCCGCTAATGGTACGCTGGTTTTAATGGCGTTTTGAGGAAGGCTTTTGCACCCCGTAGAACGGTGGTAAATCTTGCCGTTCTTGGTAACGATTACCTTGATTTTTGAGACATCCACACTGCGGGGCTCGATGGGCGCGGCCACCTTTTGACGAGCCGGTGCTGTTTTCCAAGGCTTGCCTCCCGAAAAACCAGAATCGCAGAACCGATTAATATAGCCGTCAAAACACCCATCGAACAGCAATCCCGTTGCCAGGCCCGCTATGAATCCGCAGACGATCGCGGCCTCTCCTCTAATTTGCATATATCCCTCCTTAATCGCTCTTGAAGAAAAGGGCGGCGCGCGCCGCATGGAGCCTCATCACCCCCTACGGTACGCGCCGAAAATGGTCCGCAGCCCCTTCTGTCCCTAACGGGTCAGCTGGCGGCGCTTATCGGACAGGAAGACACCGGCGGCCACCAGGACCGTGCCGCCGATTACGAAGGTCTCACCCAGCAGGTCGGACGCATCGCCCGTGGTAGGCATCGCCGTCTGCTGCGTCGCAATCTCAGTCGTTGCCACCGCATGATTGGCCTGATACGTCACCTGCGTGACGGGCTGGGCCTGCTCGCCATTCCCGCGTTCGGCGGCCTCTTGGCGAGCAATCTCGGCGTTGAGCTCGACAATAGCCTGGTCGAGCTCGGCCTTGGCGGCGGTGTAGTTTGCAAGCGCCTCCAAGTATGCCGGCGCCACAGCATCCGCCGCAGCCACGGCGGCATCGAGCTCGGCCTTGGCGGCTGCGACGTGCTCGGCGGCATCGTGAGCCGCAGCGATTTTGGCATTGAGCGCCTCGTCCGCATCGTCAGCGCTGCCATTGACGATAGCTTCGGCAAGATTGACGCTGCGCAGGCGGGCAACCGCGGCGGCAGAGGCATCGCGGGCGGCAGTTGCATTCGCCACGGCATCGTCGGCCTCCACCACGTCGTACTCGGCATCGCTCACGGCCACCTCCGCAGCATCGAGCGCGACATCGGCAGTGGCTTTGCCCTCTGTGGCCCTGGCAAGTGCCGCAGCGGCATTCTTAAGCTGAGAGGCACGCCCGGCAGCTGCATCAGATTTTGCCTGAGCCGTTGCCATGACGGCGTCGGCATCGCTCGCAGCCTGCTGGGCCATATCGAGCTCCGCCTGAGTGGCAGCAGCACCGATGCCTGCCTGATCGGCATCGCCTTGGGCGGCAAGAAGTTCGGCCTCCGCCACGCGCTGATTGGCACGAGCGTCTTCGAGTGCAGACGATGCCGCATCAAACGCACGCTGAGCAGCGGCGATATCGGCTGAGTATGCCGCCAGCTCATCCTGGGCCGCGGCAAGTGCATCCTGCTTTTCGTCAACACCGGTACGAGCGGCGTCCAGCGCGCGTTTGGCAGCAGCCGCCTTGCCCTTGGCAATGTCGAGCTCGCCAGACTTGGCAGCCACGGCATCCTGCGCCGCCGCGACAGCGGCGTTGGCAGCGCTCAAATCGACGCGGGCATAGCTCACGGCACGCACGGCGGCATCAGCTGCAGCCTGCTTTTGCTCCACAGCGGCCTGGGCCTCCGAGGCCTTGGCAGCCGCGGTATCAACGTCATCGGCAGCGCGCTCAACCTGGGCTTGCTTTGCCGCAGCGGTCTGTGATGCTGCATCCACCTTGTTGCCGGCATCGTTGGCAACGCCCTGCGCCGCAGCAAGCTCGTTGCGCGCCGCGTCCACGCCCTGCTCGGGGTTTGCCAGAGAGTCGCACCACGCGTTCAACGCAGCCTCATACTCAGCAACCGTCATCGGATTGAGGTTATACGGCTTGTACCATTGACCAGAATATACAAATGTCTGTGCCTGTGTACTCCCGTACAGCGTCCCTCGCGTGCAAACGCCCATGCCCGTCACGGTGTAATCGGGGTTGATCACGTTGATGTAATGGCCGACCGAAGGGTTTGATCCACCGTGCAGTGCGGCGTAGTTATCAATCTGGGAGCTATGCGCCGTATAGAAATCGTAAGCGGCCTTTCCCGTAAGGCCCGATGCGCCCAGCGAGGCGGCGGCAGCATCAAAGATGGCCTTCTCCTGATCGACCCACTGCTTAAACGGATTGCTTCCGTAGTTCCACGCCACATTCTCGCCCACGTTAAACTGCTGAGCGTGCGCGACTTTCGTATCCGAGAAGTTCGCATCGGCAATGGCAGTCGCCATCATGGCATACGTCACCTTGAGCTCGCCTAGGCCAACGCTTGCGCGATACTCGTTGCACGCTTTGAGCCACACGACCGCCTGCTTCATATTGGTCAGACTTGTCGCGTCGACCTCCTCGCCCACCTTGTTGTAGTTAGCGAGTTTGCAGTTGAGGATGATATTCGCCGCATCGTCGGCGCCCACACTCTTAAAGAACGCGATAGCACCCTGGCGGTAGTTCCCCGCCGATGCGTTCGCCGTTGCCTGCGCGGCATCGAGCTTGGCCTGGGCCTGAGCCACAGCTTGGTCGGCCTGCCGCTTTTGGGCCTTCGCTTGATCGAGCGCCTTATCGGCAGCGTCTTTCTCGTCCTTGGCTGCCGAGAGCTTGGCCTGGGCATCGGCCAACTCCGTAAGCGCGGAGGCATGATCGGCCTTAGCCTGGTCAAGGGCGGCATCGGCTGCCGTCTTGGCGGCAGCAGCGTCATCCAACTTGGCCTGGGTAGCGGCAGCAGCCTGTTGCTGAGCGGCGAGTGTCTGCTGAGCAGCCTGCACCTCGCCCTCGACGGCAGCCACCTCTTGCTCGACGGCAGCAAGCTCGCTCTCGCGCTGCGACTGCGTGGCCTTGGCGGCCGTTAGCGCCTCGGACGCAGCGGTCACCTTTGCCTTGGCGGCCTCGTACTCTGGGCCCGCAGCGCCCTGCTCGGCTCGGTCCAGATCGGCCTTGGCCGCGTCATAGCTCGCCTGCGCGGCATCCACATCCGCATCTGCCGCGGCCTTTGCCTGCTGAGCTGTCGAAAGCTTGCCCTGTGCGTCCTGCCGCTTGGCAGCGGCGTCAGCAGCAGCGACCTGAGCATCCGAGAGCTTAGCCTGCACATCAGCTGCCGACTGCTTTGCCTGCTCCAAATCACTCGCGGCCTGCTCTGCGGCAGCCTGGGCGGCGGCTACGGCCTCGGGCGTGGCATCGGATGCAGCAGCCTGTGCGGCCTCAAACGCAGACTGGGCATCGGCAGCCGCCTTCTGGGCGACAGCCAGGGCTTCGTCCTTGTCCGTCAGGCTCCTCTTGGCGGCATCAAGCGCAGCCCGAGCGTCCTCAAGCGCCTTGACGTCAAGATCGGCCTTATCCTGCGCGGCACCCATCTGCTTTTCCAGCTCGGCCGAGGCAGCAGAAGCCGCGCTCTTGCTCGCATCGCAAGCCGCGTCATAGGCACCCTGCGCCTGCTGCTGGTTGACGGCGGCAGCATCGTAGGGAGCAGCAGCCGCTTCCAGATCGGCCTTGGCGGTAGCAGCCTTGGCGCGCGCCGCATCAACTGCAGCCTGCAGATCGGCGACCTTTTGCGCCGCAGACACGGCGCCCACGCCAGCACCGGCGGCCGCAGCGCTCGTCAGCGGCGACATCACCGCAGCCGTTGCGCCCGCGGCGCCAATGCCATCCGCACCCTGCGCCGCCGCGGTCAGAGGCGACAGCAGCGAGCCGCCCGTCATGGCAATCGTCGCCGCAGCAACCGTCGCCACGCGCCCAGCCGCCCTGGCCTTACCCAAGGCCTTGCCGTTCATGTCCTTGTTCATGTTCTTGCTCATTGCCGATTCCTTCCCACGGTGAGCCGTTGTTTGACACAGATAGTCGATCTAACTTGCCCCGCTAAAAAGAGGTGATAACGGGGTAATTAAATCGGAGGAGTTGGAGACAAGCCCACATCCATCAGCGGATGCCGAGCTCATACTCCCGCTCGCGCTCAATATCATTCATGTACTCATAATCTTCGGAGCTAAGCTCTGAATCATCTTGAGCAAACATGTAGTTCTCGGCCTTAGAACAAATACTGTAACCGCAGATGGTATTGAGATCGATATGGTCGGTATTGTCGTTGTAAAGGGGGAAAATTCTGCTGGTCATGCTCAAGTACCTCTTAACATAAACTGAAAACTCATTTGCTTGGTCTCTTTTTGAGACCCCATCTGATGTGCTATGGCTGCAGTATATGTTCTCCCCTTTTACAATGCAAGCATAATTTCAAAAAGTTCTAGGAGCGATAATTGCGCGACACCATCACTTGCCGCCACCGACATCCCCCACCGCGCCCTCACGCGCAGCGCACTCGTTGAGATACTTGACCGGAATCGGCCACCTGGAGGGAGCTCCGTAGCGCGAAAGCCCCACATTGACCAGCTGAACCAGCAGCTCGGACAGATCATCACCTTCGAGCACCTCAATCGAGCGTACATGGATCGCCGTTGCCACATCCTCTTTGGTGCCGTTGTTGACGCCGACAAAGTAGCAGGTCATCCCTGCGCGTTCGAACGTTCCAATGCCGTAATAGGGCGAGTTGTAACTCTCGAAAAACTCCTTCTTACGACCCGCCTTACCCGTAAGCTGGTAATCGCGCACCAAGTTCACGAAGTCGCTAGAGAAGGTCGTCAAGCCCGTATCCCGCACGCGTGCGAGCATAGCGCGTCCGCCCGCCCGCACGTCAAAGATATAGGCGTCCTTGTCGAGCTTACCCTCGGCCGTCAGCAGCTCAAGCTCCATCTCGTCCACGGGACCGTCCTCGATCGGATGTGAGGCGTAGTCCATGGCCCCGTCCGCACCGATCGTCAACGTCGCAAGGCGCTCATCTAGCTCAACCTTATCCTTCTCCCTGCGCGCAACATTGGCCACGCCGCAGACCGTCACCGACCCAACGCCAAAAGAGCCAAGGTCAAACGCCCTCACCCGTCCGTCGGCAACATCTTGCTTAACCAGCAGCTCTTTGAGCATGGCCCCCAGGATCCCCTCCTGTGCGCCGCGCACCTTTGCATTCGACGCCGCCTTAAACAGCGGCTCGCACACATCCGGCGTCACATGCTGTTCCACCACCCCAGCGTGCAGGGCATAGCCATCGTTCTCGGCAACCTCGTTAGGCACAACAACCAGATTCCAAGCCAACGGATCAACAACTCCGCCGTCATACGACGCGCGCACATCCCAGGAGGTATCGATGAGTCGATCGGCGAGTTTGCGCGCGACCCCGGCAAGCCCTTTGCGCGCAAACGACACCACGACCCGCTGCCCCACCGAACGTTCCGCAACCACGCGGTCATATTGCTCGCTTTTCAAAACCTCGTAGAAGCTCTTACGCGGATACTCTCTGAGCGACACCTGGGCAAAATCGCTGTACCGACGCTCAAGAATCTGCAGCTCTCGGTACAGGATGCCCTTCTTGGTATAGGCGACTTTTTCCGCCTGGGCAGAAAACGTAAGGTCGCGACGTTTGGACGGCTTATCGCCCTTGGCGCGGCGCAGGATGTACTCGTCACTTTGTCCGTGGGCCAGCACCACCGTAGCCACAGGCGACAGCCTGTAACCCACCTGGCTGTTGATCTTCTTGAGTTCTAACTCGTCGCCTGCCGCACGACCGATAAGCACCCGGCGCTTGGTAAACGTTCGAATCTTGAGTTCGAAGGTGCAGTCTTCGTTGATAACGATTTCAACCGTTTCGATCTTGGCAGGTCCCCTTCCGTCGCTTTCGACAGCATCGCGGCGGGCACCCTTGGCGCTAATGACATACAGGTGCCCGGTGTCATTGGGAACTTCGTCCTCAATTCCCTCGAACTGCGAGCACGAGTTAAACAGCAGACGCAACGCTACGTAATCATCCAGCTCGTCCCAATGAGTTTTAATCGGAACCACCTGCTCCTGATAAAGCGAGGCATTAAGATCGCCCGTCTGCGCGCCCGCCTTGACCATGAGAAAGACGCGGTTATCGGCAAGCTGCGTGAGCGCGACGACCTTGCCCGTCTGGCACACATCGGCCATAAAGTTCGCCACGGCATGCTTGCCAGCATCGCCTACATTGCACCAAAAGACCGAGTAGCGCTCCTCGGCAGCAGCGGCATCGAGCTGCAAATCGAACTCGGATACGGCGATGTCGCCCAGGCCACACGGCTGGCTATGCTTCGATTGCACGGCCGATCGCCTCCATCATCTCCAGGCTGATTGCACCGTCAGCGGCCATATACGGGAAGGAGAACACCATCCCCTCGTCATCGATTGTCTTTTGGCGGAGCTCCAGCGCCGCTTCATCGGCCAAAACATTGACGATCAACAGGCGCTTCGCCCCAACTTTTTGGGCCTTGGCCTTAAAGCGCTCGGCATCCGTGGCATCGCCGCCGTTGCGCCTGTAGGCCTCATAGGCGCCGATACGATAGTGCTTAAAGTCGATCCACACCCCGGTCTTGTTGCCGGCGGCATCGAGCACCTCAAAATCGCCGCCTGTCTCGGCATGGGCCGCATCACCACGAGTAAGCGAATAACACCCGTCGTAATACGCCTCAAAGATGGCCCTGCCGGCAGACTCGCCCAGCTCTCCAAGGTATACCGCTTGGAACATATAGGGCGTCATGTGCACCGTCGCCGCCGGCTGCAACGTCGTAGGCACCCCGTCGCGCGACCAGCGCTCGCGCACCTCGCGAATTGAGAGCAGCTCGGACACACGAGCAGCCATCTGGCTTACCTGGCGAACCTTCGCGCCCTTTAAGCCCTCGTTATAGCGACAGCGCTCCTCCAGACGGGCGGCAATCTGCTCGACAGGCTCGCCATCGTAGTTAGGAAACTCAAAGTGCGGCACCTTGCACGCACCGCCTTCTGCATACGCATAACCGCTCGTGGCATACGGCATGCGCAACGCGGTGCTTCGGCGCGCCGGATAGCTCGCAAGCTCTTCCCACGGCAGGCAGAAATGATGCAGATAGAAGTCGCGTTCATCGTCAAAGGCGGCAAGATCTTCCTCGCGCGCATCGAGGGAGGCAACCTTCCATGCCAGCTTTTCGTGCTTCTCTTTTGCCAGGTTGTTCCTAAAGGCAGCAAGGTTCTGCTGTTTGTTAGCAGCGTGCTGCTTCTTGTCTGCCATGTGGTTGTTGACAGCCGCACAGGCGCCAACAACCTGCTCCAGCTCGTAGCCCATCGGCAAATCGTGCAGGAACGAAAAGTCGCAATCGCCGGCGATTTTGCGGTCGAGCATTACCTGCACGTGCGGCATCTTTACGCTCGTGCGCATCAGGCGGCCCACGGCCTGCGCCACAATGCGAGCACCTTCGACCTGATAAGAGAGGGTATTGCGAACCGGCAGATTCCGTTTGGTGCCAGACAGCAGCAGCCGTACGTTATGACGCTTTTCGGTAAACGGGACCTCTCCGCGCGCCACCAGCTCTTCCTGTTCAACCACACCTGTCAACGCCTGCTGAACAAACGTCGCCGAGCTAATCTCGACTTCCGACGTCAGACGGCTCGTAGGCGACTCAATGTACAGAAAGTCCAGGTCCATCTTGGGACGGCGGTCGGCATCCTCGAAGCCGCAATCAACCTGTCGTACCGTGCGACACAAACTTTCCGGTACCTTGTATTTAAGATTCTTGGAAAAGCCACCGGCCGACAAATTGATGAGCATAAGGGTTGGCCGGCCCATCTCGAGACGGTTTTGAGCGTCACCCCAACCGATATCCCATTCTGCAGCGTTAAAGCACGGCACCATACCCTTGGCCTCCTTGAGCGACTCCTCGTACGACGCCTCGGGGCACTTAACGTTCCGAATCACCAGCTCGGCAACGATTTCTCGGGCAAGGTCCAGCGCCAAGCTATTAAAGTCGCCATGGTTTCCCATGTGGCGCGTCGTAAAGATGGCTCCTGCCTGATGCTCGTTGCGTGCAACGCCACGTGCCCAGGTGCTCACGGCAACGAGTGTCTTGCTTAGACGCTTCAATTCAAACTCGATGCTCTTGACGTCGCTTGTGCCCACCCTGTCGGCGATCTTTAAACGCAGACGCACCGCAAGCCCTTCACTTACGCCGACCTGGTCAAAGAACTCCATCACGCGCTCGTACGTCTCGTCGGGCGATACGATGGCCCCACCAAAGGCGCCGCCGGCCAACGCAGCCATACCGGCAAGATTCTTGTCTTCGTCAACCCAAGCAACGTCAACGTCGTACGTCTTTGCCGCCTGCTTGTTAAACAGCTTGGTCTGTCGCACGATCTCTTGGTTGAGCTCGCCAATCCACGTATCCTTGCGGACCACGCCGTGAACCTCATCGAGGTAATCCAGGTTAAAGTTCTTTACGGTCGATGCGCTCCAAGTTGCGCTCATGCACACGCAGGGTGCATTGGCAGCAATGGAGGCCAAGTACGCCTCGGGCATGCGCTCAATGCCATGGCTGGTTAGGTGCGTGGTAAACATGTGGTCGAGCGTGGTTTCCATCACCAGGTAGCCGACGCCGCGCGCATACATCGAGTCATCGGCTGCATCAATATCGTCGTTCTTACGGTTCTTAAAGAACAGCGCCATCATCAACGAATCCCAAAAATACTTCTCGTTGGTCTGATCGTTCCTAATGCCCAGCGCATCGATGATGTTCTTGCGCGAAAGATCGTCTTTGTACGAAATGCTGCCGTAATACAGGCTGTCCATAAGCGCAGCGCAGCGGCCGAGATGACCCACCACCATCCTGACGATACCGCGAGCTCGGCGCACCGCCTTGTTGACTGTTGGCTGTCCATTCGCCCCATGAGCCGTAATCATATTGCGGGTACCGTCCTCATTGAGCTTGTAGCACAACGGGTTTACCGAGTTATCGCCCACCGAGACATCATCACTGCCAAACAGACGACGACCGGCAAGCTGCTCGTCTTTTGCCTCGTCAGACAGCGCAAAAGGCGGGCGCAGTTTCATTTCCTTAATGCAGGAGGCGAGTGCCTTTTGAATATTCTCGGCATCCTTGGCGATTCCTTCGGCAGCTTCCTCTACGCTCGCTCGCGAAACCCTGTTCCTCTCGGCATTCGACCCCTTGTGATCGCCCGACGTAGAAGCGTGTGTGTAGACCGCCATCCATTGATCTCGATTTCCCAACAGCAAGGGGTCCACCACGCCGCCGTTAAAATGACGATCAAGGATGCGCAGCGCCTCATCCGGCTGAAACGTCACGGGGTCGTCCGTCAGCGTCGACAGCATGTCAGCCTTCATGTGGTCGATTTCGTCAAAGATGAATAGGCACTTCTCTGCAGCCGCCGCGTTAAAGAGCACAACGCCCGGACCGGTCACCGTATCGATTCTGTTGACGAGCTTTTGGGGTGTAAGGGCAATCACATGTGGCATGCTCTCGTCGTTGAGCAGCGCAGATGGCCAAATCTGAGGGATTACCTCCATGCCTCGCGTAATGTTCTTGAGTTCACAACTCACTGCCCAACGCAGGCTCGCATCGGCTAACGACAGCTTGTCCCACAGGCTGGGGGTCAGACAATCGACAACGTTTCCCAGACTTTTCTTTGTATCAAGAATGTGCAGAAGGTTATCGGCAACCTCCATAGTGTTACGCCATGCTCGCTTAATGACGCGATGAGAGCTCTCGTCATCTGCTTCGATGGGACACGAGATTTCGCGCACGCCCACGGCACCCTTGCCGCGGGTGGCCTCAATCCAATTCAGAATGTTCTCGCCCGCGCGCGGAAGATCGAACACCATGCGTGCCGCTTCATCACAACTCATGCCCTGGCCAGCCAACAATTCACGCACGCTTGCAACATAGTTGTCGCGATTGTCTTTACCCGGAACAACAAACACCAAGGTACGGCGGCCGGGACACTTGTTAAAACAGCCCGACTCATCCCAGCCGCCGGCAATCAGGTCGGCCGTGACCTGCTCGGCCGTGTAGTTTTTGCCCGAGCCCGTCGTGGCGCCCAAAAAGTACAGGCCGTTGTTGTCCTGGTCCTTAGCGCCGTCCTGATCCTGGGGAACAAACAGCGCACGCTCAAAAAACTCGCGCATCGCCTTTTGACGTGCAAGATAGGGAGCAAGCTCCTTGTCGCCCGCAGACGACAGCATCGATTGACAGTTGAGTTCCCACGTAGCCATGGTCAAACCTCCGATTTAGTTGTTGCATGTGTTGAATACCATCCCGTGCGGACAAAAACTCACGCGAGGTGGTTGAGGTGGCGGCGTCTATGCCGCCGAGAAAGGGAAAGAAAAGAAAGAGAAACAGTCGGCGATTACTCGCACGAAGCGAGCAGCTTCTTAAGATCGCACTCCAATGCCTCACGCTCCTCAACGTCCATCACTGCAAGGGCGACGCGCATCAGGGACACCTTGGCGGCAAGCTCCTTAACCTGGTCGGGGCGCTTGCTAAAGTGGTCGTAAATCCGCAGGGCCTCCCCGGCCGCCAGGTACTGCCACTTTTCCAACGAAGGCTTTTCGGACCTGCTCATGGCATCGACCCACTCGCCAAGACCCTGAAAACCGTTGCCCGTAGTCGTGCCGTTCATAACCACATCGAGCGGGCTCAGCAAGCAATCGGGCGATTTTTTGTACACCAATTTGGTGAGCATAAGCACCTGGGCAAGGTTGCGATACTTGTCCTGATCGGCATAGAGCACGTCGTTGTAGCAGGCGCACGCCTTAAGCAGCTCGTGGGCGGCAATGCGCTCCGGCCCATCAAACGGAACGCCGCGCAACAAGACCCCAGCAAGATCGAATGCTTTGCCGCCCTGCACGATCTTGTCGAGCGCCGAGCCGTCCATCAAATCCGCCAGCCAAGCAAGCTCGGGCTGATACGGCCTATGCTCGTCCTTGTCCTCATGCTCCATCCAGCTGTTCACCAGCGCCAGGGCTTCAATCTCCCTCCCGTTCAGAAAGGGCGAATTCTCCCCCATCTCTTCCTGCAAAAAACCCCGCGGCTCATGAGAGCGCTCGTACGCAACCGCAAGTTCCCCGTCGCTCACGACCAAGGTCGCACGGGAAATATAGGTATCTTCCCGCATGTCCCTCCAGGCGTACATCATAAGGGGACGCAGCTGACGGAGCATGCCGCGCGCGCCGGCACCTTCCTTAACCGCGCGCTTCGCCGCAAGGCGAGCAGCATCTGCCGTCAGCTCCATCTTGGCGCCATTTCCCATCATATTGTTGTGCTTGGGTAGGTACTGTTCATACGCAATCTGGACCAGATCGTCCACGCTCAAGGCGTTAAAGTTAATCACCGAGCCAATGCGCCCGCACAGCTCGGACATAATACCCCAAGTCTCAACATCCTCGATGGTCGCACTGTCTCGCAGCTCGTTTGCCGATTTTGCGGCGGTGCGCACGGCGGCATACGAGGATCCGAAGCCGACCGTGGTGCCAGACTTGTCACCCAGGCGCTTGCGCACCAGAGCGTCCAAGCCCATAAAGGCGCCGCCCAAAATGCAGACAACCTGATCGAGGTTGAGCGTCTTAATAGCCGCACTCTTGGAGGTATCACATTCGAACGGCATCTCCCCGCCTTCCAAAAGCTTAAGGAACGACTGCGATGGACTAAAACTCGATGCAACTTCTCCCCCATCGGGTTCGACACGAACCGCCTTGTCAAACTCGTCAAAGAGCACCAAACAAATTTCACCGGGATTCGCAGCCTGATAGTCCGCGACCTGCGATAGGCAGTTGATCATGCTGGCACCGCGCCAGCCCTCGCCCGTCATGGTGGAGACATCGAACACGAACAGCTTGAGCCCTGCGGCATCTGCCACGGCCTTGATGGTGTGGGTCTTTCCCGTACCAGTGGAACCCATCACCAAAATGGCGGCGGGCGAAAGAACGTCGCGCGGATCGGCGCCGCGTGCCAACATCACGCAGCGGTTGACCTCAAAGCTCAGCGCCGTCACAAAGGCCTCCAAGCTTCCTTCGTGGCCAATAACACTCTGACGCGTCTGCTCCACCAGACGCGAGGGCGCAATTCGAGTGAGCAGGTCCCGGTAGCGATCGATGTTTCGATACTGCTTCTGAGCCATGGGTGTTTTCCTTTCTATATTGGTTTTCTTACCTATGACGTGGCCCCGAGCCCATAAACTCCTACAGTGCCAGCGATGTCGCCGACTCCAGATAGATCACGTTGCCCGGCTGGGTAAAGACCGGAATGTGGTAGAGCAGCTGCAAAATGCCCTGCTTGAGCAGCGGAAACAGTGTGGGATGCAACACTTCGTACATCAGGGCACCAGCCATAAGAGCGGTAAGTACGGCAAGCAGCAAAAGCTTTTGAGCGTCAGAGAATACCGACATGGTCGTTCCTTTCTTTATGCGAGATATTTGGATTGCGTTGTGGGTTAGCGACTCATAGCGATGGCAATGCCAATAACCGCGATAACCACGGGGATCGCAAGCGATGCAAACAGAATCCCGGCAAAAAGGCCCACCACCAGCGCGCACACGATGATGGCCAGCGTGGTGGGTACAAGCGCAAGCAGAGGAGTAACCACGCAGACGGATGCAAAGCGAAGCCCGTGGAACAAGCACTCATGAGGGAATAAAGCCTTGAGGACCCCTTCGACAATCCGCCACTCGACAATCGTTCCGATGGTTAAGACAACAGCCCAAAGCAGGTAATCATTGGCGCGGGAATCCGAAGCCATCTTTCCGGTAACGCCGGCCCACCAATCAAATACGGCGGCATAGCCCAGCAAACAGACAATCGCACAGACGACGGATGCAAATGCGCCGGCACCCTCAATTACACCGAGCAGCTCGCACATGTCGGATTCGCGCCCTCCCGTTAACAACACGATCCATTTGTGGGCAAGCGCCGCAACAAACGCCGCGCCCAGCACAACCCAGTACACCCTAAACGCCACCAGGCGCCATGAATGGAGCGGGATCACCGTGTTGCTCTCGCTAATCTCGAACATAAACCCGCCGAGCCACGTCATCAGCAAGCACATCATGTCGACGGCGACCACGTAGAGTACAACCGCAAAGACAGTTTGCAGAATCATGCCGAAAATATTCATCGCCGTTGGCTTCTTGGGGGCGTCCGGCTCGATTCTGTACATGTCGCATCCGTTCATTAGCTGTCCTTTCATTGCTGATGACATATTGGTCCGAAAGCCCGTTCATTTTTAGAATTTTTTTTCTAAAAGCTTAACGCAGTTGATACCCCGTGGGTTAAGCTATAAACACTCAATTTCAAATTCATCGGAGTTGGGCTGATAATATGAATTGACCGCGTCGTGCCATTGCCAACAACGACGCACTCCATATCGCACAACGCATGTCCGAGGAGGCAATCGTGCTTCTGTCTCGCGCAGAACAAGCAAAGCTAGGCCTTTATCATGCCTACAATCAGGATCCAGAGCCTCATAGCAGCGCATTTCTTGCAAACCTGGTTTCCTTTATGGTCTCAAAACTCCAGCCAACGCTAAAAACTCATACGCTTATCGAGCTGTGCTGCCGAGATTTTGAGTTTGCCCAAGATTATGCAAATGGACCCGCATGGTCTATCTGGGGCATCGACCTTAAGGACCCCGAAAGCACCGACTTTAGAACTCGCGGCACATCCGCTGATCCGTCTTTTACATTTACCAAAGCCGATGTCTTTGCCTCAACGCCAGAATCGGGTGCCGTGCCCCGTACCGATGAGCCCACGCTCATCTACTGCAGACCCCCCGAGCAAATCCCCCTCACTCAATTTGAGCCCTCGCTCGAAATTGCAGATGAGCATGTTCGGGATTTCCTTACGTCGAGGGCCCGTCAACTGCAAACACTTGTCGATGTACCAAGCCCGCTTTCGGTCAGCGAATGGTATTACGTTTTTCTCGCTGCTTCCCTTGCGTGTGAACGCCCGGATTCCATTGCGGTCGTACAAGTCTCCAACCGATTGCTCAACCTGGCACGCGCCGCAGACGGGCGCCGCCTGCTCTGCCAGCTTGGACTATTGACAGCGATAGTGTTACTTCCCAATACGATCGCCGCCAATAGCGATGGCTACGCCTTACTATTTCTGAGCGACCGTAAACCCAACGAGCCATATTTCCTCTTTGATGGGCGGTCATTTGACAACAAGCCCATGACAAGCGAGCTCATGCATCAGATCCAAGACTCGATTAGTTATGCTTACGCCAAGACAACCGATGTGACGCATTGGCGTCTCGGCGATCGAGGTGCCGAAAAAATCTGGCCTTTACTTCCCAGTGCTAAAAGCACCTCTTTTGCAGAGGAGTCCTTCGTTCGCTTTGGCAGCGTAGCGGACATACGCCGCGGCATTCCCCGTAGCACTCTTTTAAAGATGCCACAGATGGGTCTTAGCAGAACGGACCGACGAATTGACTGCTACTACCTATCGCTTAAACACTTAGTCGATGGAACGGTTATCGGTTTCGAAGATCTACCCGAGCGCGTATCCGACACGGATATTTACGATATGGGCGATACGGATCCAGGTCTTTTCTATCGTCTCAAACCGCTGGGCGAGTATGAAACCTGCATACTGATCTCACGCTTCGGACCACCATTTAAGCTGGCCCTCGTAGTGCCGGGAAGCATGAGGCGCGAGCCGGTGCCTCAGAAACCTCAGTTATGCCCTAAACTCATTGTCCCCTGCGATGTCGTCTTCTGCGCATCCTTTAAAGATGAACTACTAGCACGATTCTTCTTAGCCTACCTGTCATCCGATGAAGGACAGCAGAAACTCTTAGCCTCCTCACACGGAGACTCGCTTGCGCAGCTATCTCCTAAAGACCTGCGAAGCATGACCGTGCCTGTTCCCGGGCAAGCAGAACAGGAGCGCTGCGCGCAAGAGTACGAAGCAAAACAGCGCGCCTACGAGGATGCCCTTAAGCAGGCGGGACATTACGCCGCGAGTAAGGGGACGATGTAACGGCCGGGGTTGACAGGCTGTCCGGACTTTTCCGACAGCCTGTCAATCAGGCGCGCCGATCAGCGCGGCGGCTAAAGATTCTCATCGGACTTCGAGCTAGCTTTGACCGCCTCTTCACCCGCGATCAGGTCCCTAACCGTTATATGCGCACTGTACGTAGCATCCTCAATCTTTTCCATAACATCAGGGTCGCAAGTTCCCCAAATTTCTTTAAGGACTCGAGCCAATCCCCAAGCAGCGCTGAGCAGGACGTCAACATCCTTTAGATCTAAGTGGTTGATCGTAAAGGGACAGTACTCGCGCTCCAGCAGATAGGTGTCAACGGCGTCAATTGCCTCAGCCGCGTACCGCTCAAGATCGGGATGGGGATGGAAGGCGCACAGCGCCTTGTACGGATCGGTCGGCTCAATCCAATACAGCGTTGTCGCATCCTCGCATTTCTCGAGCGGATAACGCTCAACCGCCTTCTCCCAACTTTCATACCAGGGATCGGCATCGCCGTCCGTCATTGACTTGCAAAGATCGATCGCCGCAGAAACAGTCGCACACGAATATCTATAGCTGGCGTCTTTCTTAAACTCATCATTGAGCTCGACGTCGCCAGACAGCTCCGCCTCCATGATCAGGAACGGGCCGTCATCATCCGTAATGTTCATGGGATAGTTGTTGCACTCATAGTTCGGGTACATTTTGTCTCCAATCAACCGTTCGGACACATTAACAAGCAATATCAAAACCGCGCTCACGCGGAGGGCCGTCGTCCTCGCGCCAATCTGCAAGTTTTTCTCATCGCGTGAAAAGAACTTGCGATTTCTGCAAGTTTTTCTCACGCTACGATAAGAACTCGCATGATCGCCCCGCTACCTGCGCCACGAGGCAGCAAGGATAACGGGAATCCCGGCAAGGCACACCACCAGGGCCACGGCTGCGAACGCGAGCGCGATGGCCACGCTCACGACGACATAGGCCACGGCGATGAAGGCCAGCGCCAGCAGGCAGGCGAGCAGCTCGGCCACGTAGCACAGCACCAGGTTCGAGCTCGCGCGCTTCAGCAGGACGTCGGCGAGGCGGACAAGCTCGACGGCAAAGCCGCTGCCGAAATTACGGCCAGGGCCCTTGGCAAGGAACCACTTGAACAGGCACATCAGGGCGCAGCCCAGCATGATCATGATGGAAACGGCCCATGCATTGTGCCCCGACTCAACAAGGCCCTGGTCACCCATCGCGCTGCCGTTGATGAGCCAACTCGTCCCATAGCCCATGAACGGCATCGCCAGCAGCAGGCAGGCGCTCACCGCGGCGAGAAGGCGCGACACGCGCTTGCTGAAAACCGGAGCCTCGCAGATGAGTCCAAGTCCCTCGCGAACGCGCCAGGCGGCATGGTAGGCGGGGTACGCCGCGATGAGCGCAGCCACGAGCAGCGACGCCCAATCGGACCCGGGCGCCGCCGACGCGTACTCCGCGATCGCAGAAACTGAGCAGTTGGTGTGGAACGACTCGTTCAGGAACAGCGCGACCTCGCCCTTCCAAACGCAAAACGGGGCGGCGACGGAGGCGATGCCGACAACGGCAATCGCGGCGGCGGCAATAAGCGGCGCGCCCTGCACGAGCTTGACGACCTCGCCCTTGGCGGTGCGGGGCGCGGTCTCAACGGCGCTGGATGGAATTTGGATAGAAGTGTTCACGATTTTCCTTTCAACAGAGATCAAACCGGAAACGCCGGCAACTAGGATGCAGCCTCTAGTCGGCTCCGATTAGAGATTGTTCGCCCACATTGATACCAAGTCGTGCGGACACATTAACAAGCGATATCGAAACCGCGTCCACGTGGAGAGTTGTCGTCCTCAATCCATTCGAGCCCGACGCACTCATCGATCCCTGCATCGGGGACTGACGACCATCTAAACTCGAAACCAAGCTGGTCAAGCTCATCGACTCGCCCACGGATCACTCCGTAAACATCCAACGCATTCTCGAAATCCTCCGAAGACGCGTAGCCTCGCTCGCACTGCTTGCGCATCTGATGCAAGCGACCCATGGCGGCGGCGATAATCTCGCGAAGAGCGATAACCTCGCGCTCGCACACATCGATGTTTCCTTCGTTGAGCTTGATGCAATCGGGCATAACGGCCTCCCTGGTTTTAAGCCTTTTCGCTTGACTCCATTGAACAGCCGCGAACAGCCGCGTAATATGACTTTTATCGCGTTTTAAATTTTGGCTGTTTGGAGCATCGATGCTTGAGTCCGAAAAAGAACCATTTAGCTGGGGTTTTGAGGCTGGCTTTCTTCGCTCCCCCGTCAATCCCCGTATGCTTCTTCTTAACAGGACGCCAGAGATTGATTGCGCCGGTGACGGAAGCACATCCGGCAATGCAAGCGCATGGAGTCTCGTCTCCATAGCCAACGATCTATTACGCGTCGACTTAAGCTCGCTTTTCAACGAGATTGGGAACCACTTTCGTGAGCGAGCAGAACTTCGCTTTTATATCGATTTGCAGAACGCCATTCGACAGCCCCCTGCCGCTCCTCACCATGTGCAACACACCTCGATAGACTCCGCATCCGAGCCAGACCATGACGACTGGCTCGATCCAGACGATCCCGACCAAGAGCCCACCCAAGCAGAATTGAACGAAGCTGAAATCGCTATCAACCTTCAAAAACAAAAGGAACGCGACCTCGATTTCTTTGCTCCGATATTCGACGAAGCCATTACAAGCCATGCACACGGAGAGATTTCCGGCATGGCCAGATATCTCCTTGAAAATGTCTGTAGACAGTGTGTCATGAACATCACGGCGATTCCCGACTATCGCTATTACAGCTGCTGGATGTACAACAACGCTATTGAGTGCGACGAGATCAACCGCCTGTACCGCGCGGTGATTACAACATCGGACCAACTCAACAAGCAAGAAATGGCGTCCCTCTTCAGCTCCTATCTCCAGCTCGAGTCGAACGACATGAGCATTAACGCTACCAACGGCGAGACTGATCTAACAGCACCAGTGCCGTATGACCGCGACAATCCTATACGCAACTTTCCCAAGGCGAAATCTCAGATAGAAACAGCTTGCGTCTGCACCAATATCGATCTCTTTCGAGCGCTTCTCATTGTTTTTTATCAGGAATGTCTGGAGCTTACCCCGCTGCTTAAAAACACCGAGGCACCTAGCCTGCTCGCGCAAAACGAAGAGTTTTTCCCAGCCGCCATCAAAACAAGCGACCCGCGACAATTCCGATTATTCGATGAGCAGCTGCCAGCAATCATCCGCTTTGGCGAAGCTTTTGTATACGCAGCCAAAAAACACTTGCCCGGAAACGAAACGGCTCAAAAGCTCGAAGAGCATTTGAATGGAATAAAGCGCATGAATAGCGCCCCCTTTATGCAGGCGTTTCGTAAAAACTATCTCGAGGCTATGCGCGAGAACCAGATCTTCGCAAATGGAGACTTCCATACGCATGCAGAGCTTAACGACCAGGAAAACCTCAATAGGCTCGTTGGGCTTCAAGCCGTTATTTCAAAGGCAGGAGAGCTCTACTTCACCGAAGAGGAATGGTCCTTTGCAAGCCTTTATGCCCGCATCCTTCACGAGCTGCTGCTGTGCGGCATTATGCCGATAGCATGCCAAACCTGCGGTTCGCTCTTTTTTCCAACTGGTCCCAACAGCAAGTACTGCGACCGATATAGCGAGGAGACCAAGCTCTACTGCAACCCGCGATATAACGCCAAAAAACATCTTGGTCGCAAATCGCCCCGCGATGTCGCGCTCAATATGCAGAGAAAAGCCGATACGGCGTATAAAAATGGCCTAGCGGATTGTGCCCACTATTTTGAGCGTCTTGGCAACTTTGTCCTCAATGGCATTGGTCCAACATACCAAGCGAGTGACCTTATTTCCGACGAGCTCTATTCAACATGGCTGTCTATCGTCAACCAGCCCAATTGCAGGACAGAAATCAAACGACCGGATAGAATCGGCTTTCCATACTCTGTAATGTGGTACGGAGTCGTCCGCGATGGCAATCGTTATGTTCGAGTCGAGTTTTCCGGAGCCGAGTACCCAGCGCTTTTTGAACGTTTGGGCCAACTTGCCGAAAGCCGACAATCAAAATGCACGTTGGATTTCAAGGGGCCCGGCGAGCACCCATACAGCTCCTGGCATATCAAGTTGTACAAGTTGCTGGAGATCATTGCGCAGATAAATAACGCCGATCAGATGACAAAACCCATTCCATTGCTTGGAATTGATGAGCCCGAGCGTGTCTCAACCGACCTGACGGTTCAGGACACTTGGAACACGCCCGACGCATGTGTCTGCAGTACCGGCATGATCGATGACCTCAGCTTTACCGTGTATACAAAGGGATATGACCCGGAAAAGCAGGGCTAAGGCTGATGCCGCCGTTTCTAGCGGAGACGAAGGCCACAGGGCAAGGCCGGTTCGCGGACGGCGCGGGCCATTGGGAGAAAATCTCCTCCCATCGTCTATCCATGCGACAAGGCGGCGATCATGAGGGGAAGCCCGGCAAAGCACAGCACCAAGGCCACGACTGCAAATGCAAGCGAGATCAAGGCACAATGAACCGCGAGCCCATCCGGGCATCTCTCGGGACGATGAGCCTAACGTATGTAGCAAAAGGCCGTCTGCCGCCCTATAATCCCTGGAACAGACTAAAGAAATAGCTGTTTGATAAAATTTTCAATTATGAATAATTGGAGGGGTTGGGAGGAGCTGCAAGTGCGAGAATTCCACATCCATGGCGACAACGTTATCGAATGTGAGCGCATGATTGAGTATATCGAGAAAGGTCTCAATGGGGCACATGTGACTTATTCTTTCGCATCGCCCGCATGCCCCCAGGTCACAATGTCTTTTCCTAGGGACGACACTAACCAATCCGTAAAATTCCTTCTGTATCCAGGATTCAACAAAACGAACGGTTCTCGCTGGAAAAGCGATATTTATGAGCCACTTAAGAAAAATGGCAGCATATTGGATGAAACTCCCGATGCCCTCATCACCAGAATTAATAATTCTGGTGATGAGGAAGTGCTTGTAGCGATTGAGTTCTGCAGCGCCCTCCAGGCAGGAAATCAGGCATGGCAAAGAAGCGGAAGGGCTTTTTCCACATCTAGAAGCGGCTGTCCTTATTTGTACATTGTCGATTTCGTAAAATATGAACTAGACAAACAAACTAGGCAACGTAAAGCCCTGCGCTTCCCCAATCCTGCTGTTGTCTACAGCTATATTAATCATTCAAACAATTCAGGCGTATTTTGTACCCAGGTATACGTCAGAGCCGAGGAGTTCCAGCCTTCCTTTGATTCTGATTTGTCTGGTTTTTCAGATGATTATTTTGGGGACGAAGCATTTTCTCAATATCTGGTTGCCAAGCTTTTGGGAGAACCTACGCATCAGATTGAATGCCTCCTACTCGAGAAGAATATGAAGGTGGTTGATTTTTTAACGTCACGCTCCGGTGACACCAATTGCTTCAAAAAGAGCGACTGGGATTTTCTCTATCGGTCCAAGCGGGATGTAATTGAATACGCGGCAGTAAATGGAAGCTTCTCATGCTCAAAGAAAATAGCAAACAAATCAGTTAGTTCAGAATCCGTCTTAGAATTTCGTGACCTTGTAAAAGAAATGAGTGTAGGTATAGGGTCACAGGATCTTCCGATCGGCATCATCTCAAAAAATAATCTGGATTTATTTAAACACCGGGCAAAAGCTATTTATCCAGAAAAACCAAATATTGATTCCATACCATGCGATTCGAACTTGATTGTTTGCCTCATTAAGGGATTTAAGCCCAGAGGCGACGACAACCGACCCGATCGTGGCCTTCTCCCCCTTGTTGCAATGTTATCCAATACGCGCCAGAATGTGCTTGCTTTCATATATGGTCCGTTATTAGATACCAGCTATAAGCAGCTGCTTACGGATCCTAAAAAACTTGCTGGAAGAAATGGTTTATGGAAGGCCGTCCTTTCTTTGAGTGATTACATCTTGCTGGATTGTCCCGTTCTTCACGGAGCAACGAACTCCACACAACAATTTCTGTGCAACACGGGCTTAAAAGACCAATTGCTTAAGGTGCCCAAAAGCCATACTCTAAGTATGAGCAAAATACCCTCGGAGCCATGTGCATATTCCGAGGACGATGTAGATACCGCGCTTCATGTCCTCTTTAGCAAATCATTAAAGATTGGGTCTTTCGAGTGTATGTGCAATCCTCCAGGAGGAGATTGGAGTGGTTTCTCTGTTAAACGTAATAATATCGAATATCGATGGTTATCTCTTCCGCGAGTAAGTAACGGAGGAAAGAGGCCGGACCATATTGCAGAAATTTTTGGCTTGGGTGATAAGCCAATTCTGCTTGTTGTCGAATCAAAGGGTCAGGCTAAAGACCTAGAAGCCAGTGTCGGCACTCAACTCATTAAATATATTGACTGGCTTATGAAAAGCACTCCAAGCGCAGAAAGGGCCGATAGCCATACTGGAGAGTGGACGATATCCCATTCCCGCGTCTCACCGGGTGACTATACGTTCATTTCCGCAGGCGCATTTCTTAGGAATGCCAATAACGACTATCAAAGCATTCTCTCCAAAAGTTCTTGCGACATCCTGTTTGACGTCGATCCGATCCCGACTGCTGCAAAATGGTCGATTCAAGCTATATCCAAAAATGAAACAGCATTAAAAATTGCTAAAGAAATTGGTAAATCCCTCGCGATTGAGTCATTTGATTATCGCGTAATAGACCTCTAGTAGTTTAGGTACAACGATTCGTAAACCTGTTCCGATATTTTATCCTGAACCTTCTTAAATGCGGAATTGCCAGACGCAAGCATCTCCTTACGTTTGTACAATTCTTTGGGAATAGGAGCCGAGTAATCTTTGTCGCCTCGGTATCCATCAAAGGACAGAGCGTATTTAACGCCGCGCATGTTGAGGTCTTCGAGACAGGACAAGAATTCCGAGAACTCAATTCCTCCGTAATACCTGCCTTTCGTGTTGAGATAAGGAGGGTCAAGGTAGACGAAGTCTCCCTTTGAGGCATCCGCGATCGTAATTCGATAATCGGCATTAAGGAATTCCACTCCTTGAATTCTCTCGGACCAGGAATCAACGATCGGCTTAAGCCGATCCGGATTTATGCCTGGGCGGGAGTGATGAAGTGA
>URKH01000024.1 GCA_900548255.1 uncultured Collinsella sp.
CCCTGGATTGGGTCATAGTGTCTGTCGTTGCCAAGACATCGGCGTTGCCGTTGCTGTGGGGTACTCATTGGGGACAGACTTAAATGACTAGTCAGAGTGAGAGTGGATAATCTCCCGTTTTTGGCCTGTGTGCGGGCTCAAAGTGGGAGATTATCCACCCTCGTCATTTTGGCACTTGGGGACGTTCCTTTTGTGCCGACAGCTGGGGACACTCCTTGCCGAATGTGGGCCGTCGGTTGCTACACGACGGTGATGGCGACCTGGGCGTAGCGGCTGCAGGGGCGCTCGGCGCGCGTCTGCACGGTGAGGGTGAGCACGAAGCGATCGCCGGGTCGTGCGTCGGCGGGCACGACGAAAGTGGTGTCCACTGTGCATTCTTGCCACAGCGACAGGTCTTGGGTACCTGCATAGCTCGACGGGTCCACGGCGATATCCCAATGCGCATCGAGTCCCTTGTCGTCGGGATCGACGATGGTCGCTGCAAGGGCGACGCGTTCGCCGGCTATAGCACTGCGATCGGCCGCAACTTCGACAACATGCGCCGGGTGCGAGCAGACTGCCGGATCATGGGCGCACCATTGCGCGCGGGCGGCAAAGTCTTCCTGATAGGCGCGCAGGTAGGGATTGGGGTTGTCGTCTGCAGGCGTACTGATGGCGTCAAAATCGGTGGGTGCTCCTGCATCGGGATGCCCATCAAGAAACATACGGCCGAGCAGCGTATCGAAGTTGCGGTCGTCGATACCGCGCAGGCCAAACGGCAGCAGCGGGATATAGGTCATACTGTCGCCTTCGGCCATAAAGTCGCCGCGCTCAAACTGCATTGCGGGCACGCCTTCCAGGCCCCAATCCAGACGGGCATGCTTGCCAAACTGAAAGCGCTCGGGCTCGTTTTCGTAGACCTTGCCATCACCATAGAGCATATAGCGCGCCATGAGGGGGCCGTTGCCCTGGGTGAGATTATGCTCGGGCCAAGGAGCCTTAAACAGCGGCAGCGTATCGGGCTGAGCTATTTTGGCGTTGACATAGCTGCCATACTTATGGGGCACACACCAAAAGACGAGCTCGGGAAAGAGCTCGCGCCCATGGTCGAGCCATGAGTTGTCCTGACCTACGCCATTGGCAACCCCCATCACGCGCACCTTCTGATAGATCCGCTGCCGCACGGCGGGCCACTCGGGTGTGTTCTGCCATTGTTCGGCGATGGACATGAGGGCGCGAACGATAGTGTTCATACCGCCCCAGGAAAGGAGCCACAGCGTGCGGGGGTCGTCATCCATGATGGCGTCGGCGATGACGCGCGAACCGGGCGTTTCCTCGCGCACGTCGCCCTCAAAGGCGACGTTGCCCATATAGGTGCGCTCGATCATCTGGGCGGGCGTGGGGAAGGACGGCTCGCCGGCGGCAGCGGCGTTGGCCTGTAGCTGCGGCCAGGCCTGGGCATACTCGTTGCTCCACAGGCTTTCGATCCAACCCTCGGGGAATGGGCGGTACTCCATGAGCGAGCCAGCTTCGGGGTCGGGCTCGTGCGGAACGACGTCCCAGGTATAGGAGCGCACGCCTTTGGTCCGCCAATGCGGATTCACCTCGCCCAGCGTATGAACACCATCGCCAAGAAAGTGATATTGCGAAGCCGTGTACACCACAGCCTGCACATCGAGCACATTGAGATACAGAGCCAAATGAACCAGAGAGTTCATATCATCGACTTCCATATCGGTGGTGACAATCACCCGAGTCAAATTCTGAGACATAGGAATAACTCCAACCACGATTTGTTTTCAGCCAGTTACGCGCAAGGCAAGACGGGGCCCACGCCCGCATCGCCACCGACCTGGCGGCCCGCCGGAAGCGCCCGGCCAGCGTTTCGAACAACGTTAACTCAGGGTGCCCCGCCCTTTAGTTTTGTGAACATTCCGCAGCGCGGACCCGTTTATCCGTTGTTCCGAAGGAGCAGGATGAACGGGCCCATGCGCGAGGACGTTCACAAAACTAAAGGGCGGGGCACCCGATGGGACGGCTACCTCGAAACCCTAGCCGACCACTCCCAGCAGCCCACCGGCTCGCCGTCGATGAGTACGTTGCCCCCGTCGAAGTCTTGATAACACAGGTCGTTGAACTGGTGGATCCACACGCCGTGATTGAACGTCTTCTTGGGCGAGCCGTCGGCCTCGCGGTACACGCCGGTCAGGTCCTCGACATGGCTAAAGTAGGTGAGGTGCACGTTGGCGCCGGCATCACGCAGGCGCGCCGTGAGCGGCAGCACCGTCTGCTGCGGGCACACGAGCTCGTCGCCCTTGGAGTGCGTAAACCACAGCGGCGTCTTGGCGAGTGCGGCCACGTCCTCGTCCGTGGCGTTGTACCACGGGGCACAGCAGGGAAGGCCCGCGGCGAAGAACTCGGGATAGTCGGCGCACAGGCGCAGGGTCATAAAGCCGCCGTTGGAAAGACCGGCGACCACGATGCGATCGGTGTCGATGCGGTCGGCATGCTCGGCGACAAACTCGTCGATGAGCGCCTTGAGCACGGGAGAGTAGATGCTTTGGTTGGAGCGACCGAGTTGCTCGACGCCGTTGTCCATCCAAAAGGTGGGCGACTGCGGCACGAGCACCCAGGCAAAGCCGCCAAAGTAGCGCTGGATCTGCTTTTGCGAGAGCGCTGTCACGCGGTTGCCGGTGTAGGCACGCGTCGCGCCCTCGCCCTGTGTGGTGCCCTTGCCCTCGCCGGCGCCGTGCAGGTACACGATCAGCGGCGCCTTCTCGATGGCGGGCGTGTCCTTGGGCGCAAACGGGTTGAAGAGCGCGGAGTCAGCGGGCTCAAAGCTCGGCTCAAAATAGCCGTACTCGAGCGCGATGCCGTCGACGGGCGTTTGCTGCACGGCGTTATGCCAGCCCTTGAGCGCGGGACAGATGTCGCCGCGGCTGCGATCGAAGACGAGGCCCGCGGTGGGGTCGTCGCCGTCTTCGCCCGGGAGCGCCACAAGCTGCGTCACGCGCAGGCGGCTCTCTATATAGCGCGAACCCAGCACGCCACCCTCGATCTCTTTGGTGAGACGCACCTCGGGCGTCTCGAGCGCTACGTGTGTGCCCTTGGGCAGGCGCTGGCCGTTCTCATCACAGGGGTAGGTGGCGAGGACCGGCACGTAGCCCACGGAGGGCGCCGCGTGATCGGCCCCGTGCTCCTTGCGCATCAAGACCTCGCCGGCGCGCTCGTGGCGGGCACAGTAGATATTGAACGTGTGCTCGTTCACGTCGTTGGCGCGCACGGTACAGGGCAGGTCGAGTACGACCTTGCTGATCCAGGGGCCAAAATCGCCCAGCGTGGTGACGGTTGCGTAGGTACACGATTTGAGTTCCATGAGCTACTCCTTTGTGCCGCAAGTACTAAACAAGGGCGGCAATACAGATTAAACATGTTTAGTCTAATGCAGAACTGTAGAATGAGCAGATGAACTCGGTAAACGGTAAAACGGAACACGCAATGAACTACTAAACAGACGTTTACTAGTAACTAGCAGGACTTTTGTTGAGGATCTAACAGGTTATAGAGGTGTTCATCAAAATAAAAGCCCACGTAAATAGCCATATATCAATATCGGGTCAAATAGACGATCTTCTACCGTCTAAATACGCTTACCCCCGATTTCCTACCGTTCACCGGACTCCAGACGGCAAAATCGCCACAAATCAGGCACTCCGTGTAAACTAAAGCCAGTAAACGTTCAGTAAACAAATTGTTTACGACAGCGTATCCAAGGGTTCGGCAACCGTAAGGGGTTATAGTCGCCGAGCCAAAGGCGTGCTTACACAAGCGAGTAGGCACACGAAGATATGGGGAGGGGTCCCATGGCAGTAGATAACAAGCAGATTGCCACCGATGTCCTCGAGCTCGTGGGCGGTGCGGAGAATGTTTCCGTTGCCACCAACTGCATGACGCGCCTGCGTCTGACGCTCAAGGATAACAGCAAGGCCGACGTGGAGAAGATCAAGAAGGTGAAGGGTGTTCTGGGTTGCCAGTTCGCCGGCAGCCAGCTCCAGGTCATCATCGGCCAGAACGTGCCCAAGGTGCTCGCCGAGTTCGTCGCCATCTCCGGCGTCAAGCAGGGCGAGGCCGTCAACGAGAACCTCGATGCTCCCAAGGAGAAGTTCGAGCTCAAGAACCTGCCCAACATCATCCTCGACTATCTGTCGGGCTCCATGACCCAGCTCATCCCGCTGCTCATGGCCGGCGGTCTGTTCCGTACCATCGCGGCCGTCCTCGGCCCCACCATGCTCGGTGTGCTCTCGGCCGACGACCCGACCTATACGTTCCTCTACACCACGCTGTACGAGGCCACGTTCACCTTTATCCCCATCTACCTGGGTTATGCCGCGGCTAAGAAGCTCGGCGCCAGCCCGGTGCTCGGCATGCTGCTCGGTGGCGCCCTCATGGCTCCTTCCGTGGTGAGCGTCGCCACCCAGGAGGGCGGCGGCATCATCTCCGTCTACGGCATCCAGATCGCTGCTGCCAACTATCAGCAGTCCGTCCTGCCGATCATCCTTTCGGTGCCCGTCCTGTACTTCATCGAGAAGTTCTTTAAGAAGGTTATGCCCGACGTGCTGTCCACGGTCTTCACGCCGTTCTGCACCATGATCGTCACGATCCCCATTGCCTTCATCGTCCTCGCTCCGATCGGCAACGAGATCGGTACGCTGATCGCCAACGCCCTCTTCGGCCTTGCTGACCTTGGCGGCATCGGCATCCTGATCGTCATGGCCATCCTCGGCGCCTTCTGGCAGCTCTTCGTGGTCTGCGGCATGCACATGCCCGTCATCCTGCTCGCCCAGGTTCAGATCATCGCTGCCGGTTACGATCCCTTCGTCTTCGTTTCCACCAACTGCGCTATGGCCGCTGTCTGGGGCTGCGCCTTCGGTGCCTTCCTCAAGATGAAGAACCCCGACGAGAAGTCTCTCGCCATCGGTTACGTCATCTCCGCCATCGCCGGCGGCGTCACCGAGCCCGCGCTCTTCGGCATCCTCATGCGCTTCCGTCGCACCATGTTTGGCATGTTCATCGGCGGTGCTATCGGCGCTGTGTTCTCCGGCCTCATGGGTGTTACCTACTACCTCGCAGGCGGTGCCTCCAACTTCCTGGTCTTCACCAACTACCTGCAGGGTGGCCAGATGAACACCGTCTGGGCTATTGTTGGTATGGCAATCTCCTTTGTCATCGCCGCTGCCGTCGTCTTTGCCTGCGGCTTCTCCAAGGAGGAACTCGCCGAGATGGAGGCCTAAGGCCAAACCGTTCGGTCACATATGACCTCACCTACACGACAGGGCCCCGTCAGGCGTAAGCCCGGCGGGGCCCTTCTTGCAAGGTAGACTGATGGGGCGGACGGTATTCGCCCGCGATGGTTTGCCAAGCGGCGGGGGCTTTCGCGCGGGGTTACCGCGAAAGCCCTCGGCGGTTCGCAAATCCTTTATCAAACGAAAGGACATGCAGATGAGTTTGGGAAAGCTGACCGTCAACGGTCGCCAGGATGGCTTTTTGTGCGAGGGCAAACCGTTCTTCTGGTTTGCCGATACGTGCTGGAGCGCATTTACGAGCATCGCCGAGAACGACTGGGATTACTACCTGACCCGCCGTGCCGAGCAGGGCATGAACGCACTGCAGATCAACACGCTGCCGCAGTGGGATCGCTGCTGCCCCGACCTGGGCATTTGGCCCTATGCCAGCGAGGACGGCGTGCACTTTGATTGGTCCCGTCCCAACCAGGCGTACTGGGATCGTGCCGCCGCCATGTGCCGTGCTGCCGTCGAGCACGGCATTCGTCCGGCGCTCGTGCTCATGTGGTGCAATTACGTACCCGGTACCTGGGGCGCCAAGATCGCCGAGCGTTGCGGCGCCGAGGTTATGCCGCGTGAGGAGGTTCGCGTCCACGTTGCCCGCGTCGTCGAGAACCTGGGCGAGTTCGACCCCGTCTACGTGGTGACGGGCGATACCGACTTTGCCGGCGACGAGGCGATCGCCTATTACGAGGACGCCCTCGACGAGGTCGTCAAGCGCGCGCCCGAGGCACTGCGCACCATGCATATCAACCGCGGTAACCGCACCATTCCGGCGCAGTATCTGGACCGTCTGGACTTTTATATGTTCCAGCCCGGCCACAACTACGAGGGCCAGCCCGAGGCATGGCGTCTGCCGCAGGACTTTATCGCCAACTATCCCAAAAAGCCGATGGTCAACTCCGAGCCTTGCTACGAGCAGATGGGTGCGTCGCGCAACGTCTACTGGCGTTTTACCGCGCAGGATTGCCGCGCGAGCGTATGGTCGTCGATTCTTGCCGGCGCCAGTGCCGGCGTGACCTATGGCGCACACGGCGTGTGGAACTGGCAGACATCGCGCAGCCAGGGCTCGGTCCTGGGCGAGGGCTTTGACATGCCCTTCCGCTGGCAAGAGTGCCTGCAGTTTGCGGGCGTGTGGGACTTTGGCCTGATCGAGCACGTGCTACGCGGCCTGGGTGCCACAAGCGCGGATGGGGCGGTAGCTGTTGAACCCGCGCAGGAGTTGCTCGACGATGCACGCGAAGCCATCCGTGTGGCGCGCGTGGGCGAACGCGTGGTGGTCTATCTGCCGAGGACCACGGCCGTCAAGCTCAAACTCGAGGGCGGCGCAACCGCCTGGAATGCTGTGGCGTTTGATCTGGAGAACAAGCGCGTGGCAAACCTGCCGGTTGTGCCCGTCGACGGTGCCGTGCGCGTGGCTCAGCATCCCTTTGAGCACGACGCGCTTCTGGTGGTCTCGCCCACTCAGTAGCGCGCGGTTCCAACGCGACCAGCGGCAAAAAGGCGCGGGCAACGACTACAGAATGAGGGTGGATAATCTCCCGTTTTTTGCCTGTGTACAGGCTCAAAGTGGGAGATTATCCACCCTCGTCATTTAAGTGTCCAAAAATCCTCTCTCGTTTTATTTGAGCCCGGGCAGCTTGGTAAAGGGGAAGGACTGCTCGAGGAACTCGGAGCAGCGGGCGTAATCTTTGGCAAAGTAGCTGCTGTAGAGCGAATCGAGCACGTATTGCACGGCGATGTGACTGGCAAACTGCGTGATGCGGTGCGTCATGCTCTCGTGGTCACTCACCGTAAGGTAGGCGGCAAAGCCAGGGTGAATGCGCGCGCAATAAGGCGTGCCGATGACGATGACCGGGACATGTCGACTGCTGAGGATCGGCAAGATGTCCTTGAGGTTGGGGGCAAGGCCGCTGTAGGAGATGACGATTGCCGCATGGTCGGGGCCCGAGGCGAGCGCCGTTCGCACCTGGGCCTCGACACCGTCGTGGCACGTCGCGCTTTTACCGGCGGAGAGCAGGCGGTCGCGGAACATTCCCGCTGGATAGAGGTTGTGCGAGCCCGTGTAGATGTCCACGGTGCCGGCGCGCATGATGAGCTTGGCGGCGTGGTTGAGCTGTGCAGGGTCGAGCAGCTCCTGCGTTTCGGCCAAGGTGGTCTGGTAGAGCCCCTCCATGCGTTCCATCACCTGCGCAGGGGTGGAGGTGGCATCGAAGGGAAAGTTGATGTCCACGTCGCGCCGGTTGCCCGCCTCGGTCGCCTGGCGGATGAGCTCGACCTTGAGATCTTTGAAGCCCTCGAGGCCGAGCTTTTTGCAAAAGCGGTGAACGCTCGCGACCGAAACGTTGGCGCGCGCGGCAAATTCCTTAATGGAAAGCCCGCGCACATCCTCGCCCATGGCGAGCGCCGTTTGCCCAAGTTGTTGCTCGGTGGGGGTGAGGCTTTTGCCCTGCGTGATCTTTCGCCTGATATCCATATGGCTCCTATGCGTTTGCGTCGCGATAAACCAATCATAGCGATAAATAAAACGTTCGGCTTGGCTGGGAGTTTTGGTCCGCCGGTCTATGAACGACGGACCGCTCGACGCTGCGCGGGCTCAACATAGGGCGTGCCCTGCCCGAGTTGTTTGCGCTCGGGCTGCTATCCGAGCACGCGTACGGGCCCCAAGAGGCCGCTGGGATCGGAGGGCTCGGTCATGCCGAACATGTCGGGGACGGCGTGGTCGAGGGTGTTGATGATATCGATCGTAAGCGCGTGCTCGCCGGCTAAAAGTGCGGCGGCCTCAAAGCGGTAAGGCGGACAGATGCGGGTGCCGAGGGATTTGCCGTCGAGGGTGACGGTTGCGGTCTCAAAGACCTCGCCAAGGTCGATGACGGTGCGGGTGGCCGCTTCGCCCAGGACAAAGGAGGCCCGGTAGCGGAATGTGCCGGCCTTGCCGGGGAACTCGGCCGAGGAAAGGTCGTGCAGGTCTGCAAGCTCAACAGACTCGCCAAAGGCATCGGTGCCAGGGGCAGAGAAGGCAACCGCCCAGGGCCCGTCGACGCATGTGGCTTCGTCTTCGGCGGTTGCCACAGCAACGGAACCTGTAGCCCCAAGGACCACGATGCAGCTCTCGTAGGGAGCCAGCTCGAGCGTGCCGTCAAAGGCGGCGGGCTCGGTGCCGTTGAGCAGGTCGAGGCGCGCGCCTGCAACGGGTGTGCCGTCGGCAAGCGCAATCTGAGTGGAGATACCCTGCTTGGGATGCTCGTTGACGAGCATCAGATAGCTCTCGCCCGCCCGCTCGTAGCGCAGTGCGCGCAGCCAGGGCTGGGGCGCGGCGCAAACCACGGTCTGCATGCCGGTGTTGGCAAGTGTGTCTGCGAGCTCGGTGGTCGCCAGGAGCTTGATGCCGGCGACCGCGGCTGCATCCAGGGAGGCAAAGCCCTCGCGGCCTGCAGTGTCACCGTCGTAGCGCTTGTTCGGCAACTCATCCAGCGCGTACACGGCAACACCTGCGGCTGCGGCACGCGCGGCAAAGTCGAGCACGGCTCCGCCGACAAACTCGGCTCCGGGCATCACCAGGCAGCGGTATGCCTGGCCGTTCACGCCAAAGCCGCTACCGTCTGCGGCAATTTCAACGGCATAGCGCCCTGCGTCCTCAAATGCCTCTGCCGGCACGATGTCAAAGTCGACCTGCGCGCGCATAAGCTCGGAGGCGGCATGCTGCATAAAGTTCGCCTCGCCTGCCCACTCGGCGTCCGCATGGTAGAGAAGCGCCACCGGGGTCGTTGCGCGCCCGCCGCTCAGCAGGCTCGCCGTACGGTTCATGTAGCTCATGAGCTGCCCAAAGTGTGCAAACTGGGGGTTTTGGCCATGCGCATAGAAATGCGGCGGGCAGTCCCAGTCGGGGAAGGCGGCCATGCTAAAGGCATGCGGCACAAACCAATTGACGCCGCGCACCAAAAAATGATCGGCGATCCACTTCATCTCGCGTAGGCCTTCGTGCCATCCAAATGCGCCAAAGACCTCGGCCATGCAGCGCCCCTGCTTTTTGGGGTCGAGGTGCGCTGCCGAGGAGCCCAGCTTGGGCAGCACGTAGTTATAGAACTCGAGGTCCCACACGCCGCGTCCGTAGCTGTGAAGGCCGCGGTCCATGCCGGGTACCAGCTGGTTGATCACGATGTCGACGCCCGCCATGTCCTGACCGCCCACGGCGCGGAAGTAGTGCCCGGCGCCCACGCCCAGGCGCGCGTGGCAGTCCTTGTCCTCGATAACGTGGCCGATGTACTGCACGCCGCGCGCGCGGCACCAGTCTCCGAGCTGGTCGCAGAAGCACTCCTTATAGAGGGTGCTCGCGATGTCCATATAGACGTGGCGTACGTGCGCGCCGGCCGGCTCGCGGTCCCACAGGTGCGGGAGCTCGGCCAGGTAGCGCTCGCCCAGTGCCGCGCGTAGGCGACGCTCAAGCTCGGCCGACCAGGGTAGGGGCGCGGTGGCCTTGCCGATGAGCGTGTCCGAGATGCCATCGGGGCCCGTGGTGCCCTTCTCGTTGGCAAATCCGGGCTCATCGGAGAAAAAGCCCAGGATCGTCTTGCCAAACTCATCGCCCAGATGCTCAAAATGCGGCTCGTAGACAGCATCGATGAGCTGCGCCACCGAGGCGCGGTCGACCATATTGATGTAGTCCTCGTTGTAGGAGGTCTTGCCGCTCGTGAACATCACGCATGCCTGCGTGAGGCCCGCAGGTGCATCGAAGACCAGGCGGCTGGGGTTGCCGTCTGCATCGTCGATTACTCGGTAAGCGACGTCGACGGGGCTGCCGTCCTGCATAAATGTCACGCCGTAGAAGCGCTCCGTTTTGTCGAGCATGTTGGCGAGCGCGATGCTCGCGGCGGACGTGGGGCCCACGATGTCGAACGTGCGGTGCGTGAGCACGATCTTGCGGAGCTCGGGCACGGCCTCCTTGACGGCGCCGTTGGCAAAGCCCGTGGGGAAGTGTGCGTCGTCCAAGATCCAGAGCTTAAGGCCCAGCTGCCTGCACTCGTCAATGACAAAGTGCAAGTCGCGCCACCAGCCCTCGCCGCAAAAATCGGGGTGTGGGCGGCTTTCGAGACAGACCTCGTGGATGTCGGCGCCGGCGATCTTTTCCAGATACTCGGCAATGGTCTTATGGCTCTCGCCCTTCATCCACAAAAACGGAAGCACGTGGTTGTCGTATGTGCCCTCGAGCACCTGCTGATAGTACGCGGTCATGGATCCTCCTTGGCTCGATCGATCTGCTGCATAGCACAGATTATGGACGCGTCGGCGCGTTCTGCTAATATCTGAATCACGACGAACTATGACTAAATCAACGATTGGCAAGCCATGGAGATCGACGAGCTCGAGCGTAGGCTCAGCGAACTGAGCGCCAGTGAGATCGCTTATAAAGACGGCATGGCATTTGATTGGTCGATTATGACCGAGCATGTCGAAATCGACGGATGCCCAGTGCGCAAGATTGGGCAGCCAGGGTTTGCCTATGCCCAGCCCGGCATGCCGCGCGGCCTGACGATAAGGAAAAACTCGCGCTTTAATGCAGTTCCCGAGCACGTGCATGATTACGTGGAGATGAGCTATGTGTATCGCGGGCGCTGCCCGCAGACGGTGGCGGGGGAGAGGCTCGAGTTGCGCCGCAACGAGGTGCTTTTGCTCGACGCCCTTTGCCCTCATGCCGTGGCGGCGCTCGGCGAGGACGACATCATGCTGAGCATGACCGTTTCACGCTCTTTTTTGCGCCGGAGTCTCGAGTCGAGCCTCTCGCGCGAGAGCGCGGTCTCGCGGTTTTTGTTCAACGCGCTCAACAGCGAGACGGACCATCGGGGCCATGTCCGTTTTCATTGCGGCGAGAGCCGTCGGATTCGGCGCTACATGCAGGAGATGCTCTGCGAGCTGTACGACCCGAGCCCCAACGGTCCCGAGATCGTCTTGCGTCTGTTTCAGCTGTTTTTGGCCGAGCTCATGGATTGCTACGAGCGCGAGCTGGTGCGCGGCGCGGCGGACGGCGCGGCGGGGCCCACTGCCCTGGTGACGGGAATGCTCGGCTATATCGATCGCGAATTCGCCGCGTGCTCCCTCGAGGGGATGGCGGCGGAGTTTGGCTTGAGCCCTAATTATGCGACGGCGCTCCTCAAGCGGCATGTGGGCAAGACCTTTAGGCAGCTTGTGCAGGAGCGACGCCTGGTACGTGCGGCCGAGCTTCTGTGCGGCGGCGCCACGGCCGGGGCGGCTGCGCATGCGGTGGGCTATGAAAACATGAGCTTCTTCTACCGTAAGTTTCACGACAAGTATGGCTGCACCCCCGCGGCATACCGCCGGTAAGCGCGGAGCGGATCGTCTTCGCTCCTTCGGTGTCAAAAAGTTTCAGCTGCAGCGCTGTTGCAGCGCGCGTCTGCGAAAAGAAGTGTCGGGTTTGGCACCCCTGCCCCTGTCTGTCGCGTGCGTGGGCGATACTCGGCCTATCGACCCGCAATGCAAAGGAGATGCTCATGGCAAACATCAAGTTCCCCGAGGGTTTCTATTGGGGTGGCGCCACGGCCGCCAATCAGTTTGAGGGCGCTTGGAACGTGGACGGCCGCGGTCCTTCGGTCGACGACCATTTCTTGGGCGGCAGCTACAAGGAGCCGCGTCAGATCACGATCGACATCGACCCTAACCGCTTCTACCCCAATCATGACGGCATCGATTTCTACCATCACTACGAGGAGGACATCGCGCTGTTCGCCGAGATGGGCTTCAACATGTTCCGCATGTCCATCTCTTGGAGCCGCATCTTCCCCAACGGCGACGACGCCGAGCCCAACGAGGCCGGCCTCGCCTTTTACGACCGCGTCTTCGACTGCCTGCGCGCTCACAATATCGAGCCGCTCGTGACCCTGTCGCACTACGAGATGCCCTATCACCTGGTCGAGAAATACAACGGCTGGGCGAGCCGCGAGCTCATCGGCTTCTTTGAGAAGTACTGCCAGACCGTCTTCGACCGCTATCAGGACAAGGTCAAGTTCTGGCTCACCTTCAACGAGATCAACTGCGGCACCCAGGACATGGGCAACCTCTTTGGGACCAGCATGATCCAGGGCTTTGAGGGCCCGGCTTCGGCGGTCCACACCACGCCGCAGGCCCGTATGCAGGCCCTGCATCACCAGTTTGTCGCCAGCGGCCGCGTCGTGCGCTATGCCCACGAGCACTATCCGCAGTTTAAGATGGGCAACATGGACTGCTTCATCCTCTCCTATGCCGCCACGTGCGATCCGGCCGACGTGTTCGCCACGCAGCAGGAGATGAATACCATGAACTGGTACTGCTCCGACGTGCAGGTGCGCGGCAAGTATCCGTTCTATGCCAAGCGCTTCTGGGCCGAGAACGATGTCGAGCTTGTGATGGAGGACGGTGACCTGCAGGATATCGCCGACGGCAAGGTCGATTTCTACACCTTTAGCTACTACATGTCCGGCACCGTGGGCACCCACAGGGATCACGAGATGACCGAGGGCAACATGACCTTTGGCGGCAAGAACCCCTATCTGGAGTCCACCGATTGGGGCTGGCAGATCGATCCGCTGGGCCTGCGCATCGCCCTCAACGAGATTTACGCCCGCTACGAGATTCCGCTGATGGTGGTCGAGAACGGCATGGGCGCCTACGATGAGGTCGAGGAGGACGGTTCCATCCACGATCCGTACCGCATCGCCTACTTGCAGAGCCACATCAAGGCCATGGGCGAGGCCATTGCCGACGGCGTCGACCTGATCGCCTACACCTGGTGGGGTCCCATCGACCTGGTGTCCGCCGGCACCGGCGAGATGCGCAAGCGCTATGGCTTCATCCACGTCGATAAGTACGACGACGGCACCGGTACCTACGAGCGCCGCCGCAAGGACAGCTTCTACGCCTACCAGAAGATCATCAAGTCCAACGGTGCCGAGGGCCTGGATTAATCGACAATATGAGTGCCACCGGGGAAAAGCGTTGGGATGGGCTCGCGATTCGAGTCCCCACCTTAGCATTTGAACCATTTGGCACTATAATCACCATAGGCATGCGCACAACGTTGCGCTTAATCAAGAGGAGAAAACGTATGGGTCTGTTTGACATGTTCAAGAAGAAGGCTGAGCCCGCGACTGCCGCTGCTCCGTCCTCCATCTCTGCTTCTGCCGGCGCCGACGTGCTGTGCTCGCCCGTCAAGGGCAAGGTCATCAAGATGGCCGATGTGCCCGATCCCGTCTTTGGCGGCGAGGTCCTGGGCAAGGGCTGCGCCGTGTGGCCCGAGGACGATCTGGTCTACGCTCCCTGCGACGGCAAGGTGACCGTCACCATGGGTCACGCCGTGGGCCTGCAGTCCGATAGCGGCATCGAGGTTCTGGTGCACGTTGGCGTCGATACCGTCAACATGAACGGCGACGGCTTCGAGGGCTTCGTCAAGGCCGACGATGTCGTTAAGGCTGGCCAGCCCATGCTCAAGATCGACCGCGCCAAGATCGCCGCTGCCGGCTACAAGGACTGCGTCGTCGTGGCTGTGTCCAACACCGCCGAGTTCGCCGACGTCGAGCTCGCCGTCGAGGCTGACTCCGCTGTCTCCGCTGGCGATGCCATCGTCAAGGTCGTCCGCAAGTAGTCTGCGGCAACATAAGGGTGTTTTGGGGTGGTCGGGTTATCTGGCCGCCCTTTTTTATTGCAATGCGGCGGAACGTTTTATTGCGCGTTGGGCGGACCGGTAAACCGTTCGGACGTTAAATCGAGCCGACTGCGCCTTTGCTTTGCCGGGGGTGTTCGTTATCGGCTAGTATGGCCTTATTGTTACGACGCGCACCGCGTCGGGAAGCGCGGTGCCGCTTGTTGGGAGGAATGTCATGAAGAAGAAGCTGCTGCTTGCGCCCCTGATGGCTGTTCTGGTCGCGTGCGTGGTTGTGCTTTCCGGCTGCGGAGGTCCTTCGGTTGAGGAGCTCATCACCGAGGATCTTACGACGCAGTTTGACGAGGTCAAGAACGGCGGCGACGACTTCCTCGCCGGCCTGGAAGAGGCCTCGGGCGACGAGTTCGAGCAGCTGGGCATCGATCCCAAGGAGTACGCCAAGAGCTATCTCGAGGGTTTTGACTACAAGATCGGCGATGTGACGGTCGACGAGGACAAGGGCACCGCGACTGCCGATGTCACCATTACCTGCAAGTCCATGAACAAGATCGTTGAAGATTTCGCCACCCAGTATCAGGAGAAGATCGCGGCGCTCGATACGATGCCTTCCGAGGACGACCTGTACAAGATGGCCGGCCAGGTCATGGTCGACGTGACCAAGGCCGCTAAGACCAAGGACACCAAGGTTACCTTCAAGTACACCGCCAATGACGATGGCGAGTGGTCTGCTGACGATTCCGCAACCACCGAGATGATGAATGCGATGATGAGCTAGGGGAGTTACGCGGTAGTTCGTTACGGCGTTTTACCAAACGCCGTAACTGCCCGACGCTGCGCGGGCACCAGAGCGACAACTTGTCATTCAAAGAGGACGGCATGACCAGAAGGTCTATGCCGTCCTCTTTTCATGCCAATTTGTTCGCACTGGTGCCCGCTCGCTGCCCGTCCTCTACCTGCGGCGTTGCCATGGTAGTCATTGAGGCGGCACTTGGGGACGTTCCTTTTCTGCCGGCAGTTGGGGACACTCCTTGTATCAACGCCGTATCAAATGCTCGGGAAAATGCGACCCGGTTTTTTGGCCGAATTCCGGGTCGCGGTTTCCGGATGGGGCGGGTTGCGGAAACCGCGACCCGGAATATTGCTCTGAAACGGGATACGGTTTCCCCGACGCGCCTCAAACGGAAAGTGCATCCCATTTCGGAGCTCCAAAACGGGATGCACTTTCCGCGTGGAAGAATTGTCGCAGCTGCGTTAAGCGGTGTCGCTCGCTACTCGCCCAAGATTAGCTCGGCGAGTTCGTCCTGCGTATCTACCACGTAGTCGGCGCCGGCGGCTTCCAGCTCTGCGCGGCCGCGGAAGCCCCAGCTGACGCCCGCGCTCTTAAGGCCGGCGTTGTGGCCGGTCAGAACATCGACATTCGAATCGCCCACATAGAGCGTGGTTGCCGGATCGGCGCCCAGCTCTTTCATCACATGCAACGTGACGGGTGCCTCGGGCTTGGGCGGAAATGCGCCCACACGGCCCTGTACCAGCGCAAAGCGATCGGGGCCAAAGTATTTCTCGATAAGCGGGGCTGCCGAAATATGATCCTTGTTGGTGAGCACGGCAAGCTGAACGCCCGCTGTGCGCAGACGGTCGAGCATCTCAATCGTGCCGGCGTAGGGTGAGGTGTGGTCCTCCTTGTGCTCGCCGTAATAGGCCCTAAACTCGGCAAGCGTCTGCTCAAACATACGGCCGTCGCCCGCGTACTCGGCGGGCATAAAGCGCTCGACCAGCTTGAGCATGCCGTTTCCCACCTTGTAGCGGTACTCGTCTACGGCAAACGTGGGCCAGCCGTGCATCTCGCAGGTATGGTTGCTGGCGGCCGCCAGGTCCTCGAGCGTGTTGAGGATGGTGCCATCCAGATCAAAGATCACATGGGAAAAAGCTGCTGCCATGGGTGCTCCTGCCGCTTGAGTTGTAAAACGCACCCCATGATACTGGGCATGCGTGCCGGGCATGTTTGGAATCTGAATATCTTTAATAGCCCTGAGCCTTTGTCGTTAGCAAATCCTCGGCAGTTGTTCTCCCACAAGCATGTCGAGGATACGGGTCGAGCCCCAGCCGGTGCGTACGCGCACGGCGGGACGGGCGCCCTCGGCAAGTGGCAGCACGCGACCGATGATGGCGGCGTTCTCGCCGTAGCGGGCGGCGCGCATGGCTGCCAGCGCGGCATCGGCTTGCTCGGCCGGCACCACGGCAACCATCTTGCCCTCGTTTGCCACCTGCAGCACATCGTAGCCGAGCATCTCGCAGGCTGCCTGCACGTCGGGGCGCACGGGCACGGCATCCTCGTCGACCTCCATGGCAACGCCGCTGGCCTGGGCAAACTCGTTGAGCGTGGACGCCAGGCCACCGCGCGTGGGGTCGCGGAAGCAGCGTGTGTCGGGTGCTGCGGCAAGCACATCGGCAATCAGGTGGTTGAGCGGCGCGGCATCGCTTTCGATGGTGCTCGAAAACGCCAGGCCCTCGCGTTGGCTCATGATGGCGATGCCGTGGTCGCCGAGTGTACCCGACACCAGGATGATATCGCCGGGCCGGCAGTTGGCGCCGCTGAGCGCCACGCCCGCGGGCACCTCGCCCACGCCGGCGGTATTGATGTAGACGCCGTCGGCCCCGCCGCGCTCGACCACCTTGGTGTCGCCCGTGATTATGGACACGCCCGCCTCGCGCGCCGTCTCGGCCATCGTCTGCACGATTTGACGCAGCTTGTCCATGGGATAGCCCTCTTCGAGGATAAAGCCGCACGATAGGTAGCGCACGTTGGCGCCCGAGGTCGCGACGTCGTTGACGGTTCCGCACACGGCGAGGCGGCCGATGTTGCCACCGGGGAAGAACTGCGGCGAGACTACAAAGCTGTCGGTCGACATGGCGATGCGCCCGCTCGCGGGCAGCGCGGCGACGCCGGCGTCGTTGCCTTCGAGCAGCTCGGGCGACCCAAAGGCATCCAAAAAGACCTCATCGATGATGCGTTTCATCATCTGGCCGCCAGAGCCGTGGCCCAACAGGACAGTGCTATCGGTGGCAGTACGGGACATATCGAAAACTCCAATCGAGGACGGAATTATATGGGTGAGGTGCAGCGTCGACCGGTCCGCCGTTCGTTAGAACGGCGGAACCTAACAGCCTCGGTAGCGGAAATATGCTGCACAGCTGCCCTCGGAACTCACCATGCAGGGGCCGATGGGATGCTCGGGTGTACAAGCGCGGCCGAACAGAGGGCAGTCGCTCGGCGTAATGGCCCCGCGCAGCACGTCGCCGCAGCGGCACCCACGCGGCTCGACCGTCGTCTCAACGGGCACGTCAAAGCGAGTGCGGGCATCAAAGCGCGAGAACTCGGGGCGGATGGAAAGGCCCGAGTTGGCAATCGGCCCCAGCCCGCGCCACGTGGTGTCGCATGGCTCAAACACCTGCTCGACCAGCTGGCGCGCCACGGGGTTGCCGTCTGCGTTGACGCCACGGCGGTAGGCGTTGTCGATTGCGGGCTGCCCCTCAACAACCATCTGGACCAGCATGCAGATGCCCTGCAGAATATCGACCGGCTCAAATCCGGTGACCACACCCGGGGTATTGAACTCGTCGACCAAAAAGCTAAAGGGCGCCAGGCCCGTGATGGTGGCGACGTGCCCCGGCAGGATAAAGCCGTCGATAGTGGTCTCGGGATCGTTGGCGATGGCGCGCAGCGCCGGCGGCGTGGTCTTGTGGGCGCAATAGACCGAAAAGTTCAAAAGTCCGCGCGCGTCTGCCTCCAAAATGGCGCCGGCGATGGTGGGCGTTGTGGTCTCAAAACCCACGCCCATAAAGATGACCGGGCGGTCGGGGTTGTGTTCGGCGATATCGAGTGCATCGAGCGGGGAGTACACAATGCGAATATCGCGCCCCGCCGCCTTTTGCGCGGCGAGCGAGGTAGACGACCCGGGCACGCGCATCATGTCGCCAAAGGTGGTGATGATGGCGCCGTCCATCTTGGCGAGCGCGATTGCATGGTCGATATCGCGGTTGGCGGTAACACAGACGGGGCAACCCGGACCGCTCAGCAGTTTGAGCCCGGCAGGCATAATGGAGCGAAAGCCATAGCGACCGATGCTCACGGTGTGCGTGCCGCAGACTTCCATAAGGTTGATGGCGCGGTCGCCGACAAGCTCATGAATACGATCGATGAGCTCGCGAGCCAGCTTGGGGTCGCGAAATGCCGAAAAGTCGATACCGGAGCGCGCCGGCTGTCCGGCCGCCACTAGTATGCCTCGGCCGGATTGCTGGCCAGTTGGTCTTCTTCGGCCAGTTCGGTCATGGCATTAACGAGCTCGAGCGTTTCTTGCGCTTCCTGCTCGTCGACGATCTGGATGCCAAAGCCGGCGTGTACGAGAATATAGTCGCCTACCTGTGCCGTCGGCACGAGGCGCAGCGAAACGGGGCGCTCGATGCCCATCATGTCGACGGTCGCCTTAAGGTCGTCGTCGCGTTTGACCACTTTACCGGGAACGGCAAGGCACATAATGTTCCCCTTTTATACGTTTTGCGCTGGATAGGCGCCTAATTACCCATCAGTTGATGGTAGCGCTCGCGGGAGTCACGAGCAAACGCGTTACACCTGTGAGACGGCGGCGCGCAGGCTGGCAAAACAGCCTATCGCGATGCTGTCTGCGCGAGGTGAGCGCGAGCGATGGCGGCCTGACCGTAGGCGATGCAGCCGTCGTTGACGGGCACGGAGCGGGGGACCAAGACGGCAAGACTGGCGTCTTTGAGTTCGTGGGTAAGGAGCCGAAGCAAAAGTCGGTTCATGAACACGCCGCCCGAGAGCACGACGGTGTCGAGGTCTTCACGGACGCAGATCTCGCTTGCGATGCGGGCCGACGCGCGTGCGATGGTGACATGGAAGTCGAGCGCGAGCTTGCCGGCGGGCACGCCGGTCCTGATTCCCTCCAAAAGCGCCTCAAAAAGCGGCCTGGAGTTCAGAACATGGCAGTCGTCCGGACGGGATGATTCGGTTACGGAAAAGCTGGCCATATTGCCGGTGGGGCAGGCACTTTCACTGCTGAACGCGCGCCAGGCGGCGGCTTCGAGTTCTATGGCGGGTTCGCCCTCGTAGGTTGCCTTGTCGCAGATGCCCAGAATTGCTGCCGCGGCATCAAAGAGACGCCCCATGCTGCTGGTACGCGGGGCGTTGATACCGCGCTCGATCATGGTGGCTGTCACGCTGCGCGTTTGCTCGTCGAGGTTGTCCAAAAGCCGAGCGGTGCCTGGGTGCTCGAGTAGGCCAAGTTCGCTGAGCAAGGCGAAGGCGTTGCGGCGGGCGTCACGCACGGAGGCCGCTCCGCCGGGGAGCGCCCAGGTGCGCAAATGCGCGGCGCGCTCAAAGCTGCCAAGGCTGGCGACAAGAAACTCGCCGCCCCAAATGGTCCCATCGGTGCCGGCGCCGGTGCCGTCAAAGGCGATGCCAAGGACACGCGCGTCGGTTGTAAGCTGGCCCGCGGCGATGGCCTCGGCCATCACGCTCGCGATGTGCGCATGATGATGTTGAACTTCAACAAGCGGCATACCCTGTTTCTGCGCCTGTTCGCGCGCCCACTGGCTCGACAGATAGCTGGGATGCATGTCGCATGCTAAGGCGGCGGGCGCCAAGTCAAAGAGGTTTTCCAAGCGCGTGCGCGCGGCGTTCCAGGCATCGAAGGTCCCGCCGTTTTCAACATCGCCGATATGCTGCGAGACAAAACAGGTTGCCTCGCCGTTCGTCCCTTCACGCGTGAGCGCAATCGTGGCCTTTTGTTGTGGCCCGCAAGCGAGCACGCAGGACGGAGCGCCGTCGAGCGCCGGCAACGGCAGCGGCTGGGGTGCATATCCGCGAGCGCGGCGAACGGGCATAACGATGCCGTCGACCACGCGTACCACGGAGTCGTCGTAGCGCGAGAGGATCGCGCGGTCGTTACCGAGCAACGCGTCGGCAATGCCGGCGGCAACGAGGTGTTCCCAGGCAAGATCGTCGTCGGTTTCTATGGGTTCTTCGCTCAGGTTTCCGCTGGTCATGACGAGCGCGTGCATACCGCAGGCTTCTGCCGCGGCAAGCAACAGATGTTGAAGCGGCGTATAGGGGAGCATGATGCCGAGCTCGGGCAAGTCATGCACGACAGATGGCGCGAGGGCGAGGAAGTCGGGGGAACCGCCGTTGCCCTCGCCAACAGTGCGCCGGCGCAGCAGCACGATGGGGCGGATACTGCCGGCGAGCAGATCGCGTTCAGCATCGTCGATATGACACAGGCGCTCGGTATCAGCAAGGCTGCGCACCATAACGGCAAGTGGTTTGTTGCTGCGGCGTTTGCGACGGCGCAGCTCGGCCACCGCCTGCTCGTTGGCAGCGTCACAGGATAGATGGAATCCGCCCAGGCCCTTGATGGCGACGATGCCACCGTCGGCCAGCAGCTCAACGCAGCGCTCGATGATAGCGTCGCTGGCCTCGCGTGTGGTACCGACGGCCGGTGTCGCGGACGAATTCCCGTACGCATCGCCGTTCACAGCCTCGCGCCACGTAATATGCGGCCCGCAATCAAAGCAGGCATCGGGTTGCGCGTGAAAGCGACGGTCGAGTGGATTGGCATACTCTGCGGCACACTCGGGGCACATGGGAAAACGATCCATCGACGTGGCCGCTCGGTCATAAGGCAGCGAGCGGATGATGGTAAAGCGCGGCCCGCAGTTGGTGCAGTTGATAAAAGGGTAGTGATAGCGCCGATCGGCGGGGTCGAACAGCTCGCGCAGGCAGTCGTCACAGGTGGCGATATCGGGCGAGACAAGTGTGGTGTGCGCGGTTTGATCCTGCGACGCCACAATACGAAAGTCCTGCTCATCGGCAGCGCTCCAGCCGCCAGGCTCCAAATCCGCAACATCGACTCGCTCAACGCGAGCCGCCGCAGGCGCATGCTCAGAAAGCGCGGCAACAAAAGCATCGAGCGCATCGGCCGGAGCATGCGCTTCGATATGCACGCCGTCGCCCGCATTGAGCACCCAGCCGTAAATGTCATGCGCCATAGCCTCGCGATACACAAATGGCCGCATGCCAACGCCCTGCACAATGCCCGTCACATGAATATGCACATGCCGCATGCGACACTCCTCATCAAAACCGACCAAAATAGACAGGTTTATTTTGGTAGGTAAAACGCTAAACCTGCCAAAACAAACCTGTCCCTTTTTGGCAGGTGCGCTGCGGGAAATCCCGCTACAGCCCCAGGCTCTGCCTGGTGGCGGCACACGTGAGCTCGCCGTGCTTAACGCCGCGCAGGCCCAGCAGGCGATCGGCTAGTTCGTAGATGCGCTCGCCGCGACCCTTGAGTGCCAGGATCTCCAGACAGTTGTGGTGATCCAGATGCACGTGCATGGTCGATACGATCTCGTCGGTGTAGTCGTGCTGCACTTCGTCCAGACGGCGCGTCAGGTCGCCGGTATGGTGGTCGTAGATCATGGTGAGCGACCCGATAACATGCTCGTCGGGCGTGCGCATCTGCTCCTTGGCGATCGAGGCGCGAATCAGGTCGCGCACGGCCTCGGAGCGGTTGGCCACGTCGCCGCGGCGCGCGATCTGTTCGTCAAAACGGCGCAGCAGGTCATCCGGTGCGGTAACCGAAAAACGGACCAGCTCGGAGCCGGAGCCACTACAGTGGCAGCCCGCGTCACCGTCCGCCCCGTGCGGATGCTCGTGCTCGTACCCGCAGCCGTGCTCGTGTTCGGCCACCTTACACCAGCTTCACGGAGCCGACGGAGTTGTGGTCGGCCTCGATGGCTTCCTCGTAGCCCTCGAGCGCGTCATGCGCCTCGTGCAACGCGGCCATGGCGGCCTCGAGCTTGGCGCCGATGCGCTCCATGTCAAAATTCTCGGTCGCATGCAGCAACTGATGGCTCCATTCGTGAGCGAGCTCGATGGTGTCGTCGACCTGTTTGACGCTCATGGCAAGCTGGCTCATGTTCATTCCAACATCATGCATGGGAAATCTCCTTTTGTATGGGGCAGTTCAGTGGTTCAGATTTTACTACGCCCGCTTTGCGCGCAGCTGCATAAGAAAACGGGTGCGAGTCTGTGCGACCCGCACCCGTTCACTGGGGGCTGTTTGTGACTACCATACTATCCGTGGTTGCACTCGGTGCATTCAGAAGTCCGGCGAGCGGCGTAAAAGCGCTCATGGACGGCAGACAGACGGCAACATGTAACAAGCGTATTACAGATGTTTCTCCAGCAGCGCCTGCAGCCTCGCCTTGGGCAGAGCGCCAACCGAGCGGTCAATCTCCTCGCCGTTCTTAAACACAATCAGCGTGGGGATGCTCATGACGCCATACTTCATGGCCAGGTCCTGGTTGTCGTCGACGTTGCATTTGGCAACGGCAAGCTTGCCCGCCAGTTCATCGGCAACCTCGTCAACGATGGGCGAGAGGGATCGACAGGGCCCGCACCACGGTGCCCAAAAATCGACCAGCACGGGCAGGCTGTCGCTAACGACGGAATCGAAGTTCTCGGGGGTAATCTGCTTAATGTCAGCCATGGTGACCTCCATAATGTGACGCGGCTTGGCCGCGTAAAACTCAGTACGACCGTGCTTATACCCAGCCGCCCGCAAAGCAACCACTCGCAGGCGGCTCTTTTATATAATGGTGGGCACGCAAACGATTGGAGAGCGCATGTCCACGTCACAAAGCCAGAAAAAAGAAGCCATCGCCCAGGCGGCCGAGCAGGAGCTCACATCGCTTGCGGTCCGTGGCGTGCGTATCGCGGGCAACGCGTGCTCGCCGATCGTGCTGGTCAAAGGCGATTTGGATGAAGCCGAGTGCTCGGGCGGCGAGCTTGCCGCTGGCCCGGATGGCGCGGCGTTGCGCAAGGCGCTTGGGGCCATCGGCTACGCGCCCGAGGATTTTTGCGTGCTGGCAAGCGTCGCCGGCGCAGGTGACGGAGCGGTCGCTGTGGGCGAGACGCTGCCGTGCGAGCTGTTCCGTGAGGCGCTTGAGGCTTTGGACCCCGAGGCGGTGCTACTGCTCGACAACAACGCGGCTGACGCCATGCGCGAGACCTACGCCGATATGCTCGTGGCGATCGATGACTTCGACACCGCCATGCTCAAGCCCGGCTTGGTCGCCCATGTGCAGGGTCGCCGTGTGCTCGCGCTCGACGGTTTTGAGGCGGCACTCACCGACAAGGCCGCTAAGCAGCGCATGTGGGCCTACATCAAGCAGCTGACTCCGGCGGCCGCTCCGCTGTAGCGAGCCCGCGTCGACAAACGACCCCGAGCGGGCGAGCCGTACCCGCGGAACGCAAATCCGTCGCGCCCGCGCCCTTACATCACAGCGCGCAGCTCAAACCGATCGCCGTTAATGCGGAACTGGCAGTTGCCGTTCATGCGCTCCACGGCGAGTTTAATGCTCTTGGTGCCAAAGCCGTGACCGGCGTGCTGAGCCACGGGCGTGCCGTCGACCATGTGCGGCGCCCGTCCAAATGTGTTGGAAACCAGCAATAGAAGCTGACCGTCTTCGTAGCGAAGGTCCAGGTCGACAAACCGCTTGCCTTCGGGGGCGGTGCTCGCCGCGGCGATGGCATTGTCCAGGGCGTTCGATACCACACTGAACAGATCGGCATCGCCCACGTGGACGGTTTCGGGCACGGCGGCTCGCAGGTCGGCGGTGATGCCGTGCGCGTTGATGTCCGCGGAAAGCGACGAGAGCGCAATGTTGACCGTTTCGTTGGCGCAGTAGCGGCGCACAGCGGTGCGGTCGTTGGTCTCGCAAAGCGCGTCGATACGCTCGAGCGCCTCATCGGTGTGACCCTCTTCGATCAGGGCCGCAAGACCGCGCAGGTAGTGGCGTATGTCGTATCACATTGAGACCAAGTCAAGAAGAATCGCTTCGGTCGAATCGCGTCTTTTGGGTGAGTTCTCAACGTCCGCTGCCGCTGGTTTCCACCGTATGCCGAAAACACCCGGACGATGCCGTGCAGATCGCTTCGCTCTGCTATAGTCTCCCAAATTCACGTTTTCTATTGGGATGGTGGTTAATATGGGCGACATACTCGAATCGTTCCTGCGCGTGGCGATGGTGGTGTTCATCGTCGGTCCGCTCACTGCATGGGTCGCCCGTCGCGGCGCGCGTGAGCGCAGTGAGGCGACGGACAGCCTCGATCGCTTCACGGTGCGCATGCCCGCTGCCATCCGCACGATCATCGCCTGCTGCGCGGTCGCGTTCGAGCTGCTCATGTTGGGTGTTTACGTCTGGCAGGGCGTTTCGCTGGGCGAGTGGGGCCACGAGCTTGTGTGGTTCGGCCACGCCATGGCACTTGCGGGCATGGCCATCTGGGCCCTGCTGAGCATCCCGCGCATCGACGTGGACGGTGAACGAATTCTCTCGCGTAACGCCTTCGGCATCCGCAAGGAGACGACGTTCGGCAACATCACCCATGCAACGCTTCACACGCAGATGATGAGGATCGACCTGTTCGAGGGCGATCGAAAGTTCTGCTCGATAAGCCTCGAGGGGGTGTGCTCGCTCAACCTCCTCGCCCGTCTGGAGGAAGAGGGCATCGAAGTCTCGGACGCCGTCGACGGTCCCATGACCAAGGCGGGCCTGTGTTGGTCTGCCGTCAAGCCGTTGACGATTGTTTTCAACGGCATGGCGCTCGTCTTCTCGCTCGTGATCGCCTTCATGGCTGTTTTCACCGATGCCGGAGCCCGCTTGCTCTTGCTCGTTCCGTTCCTCTTCCTGTTCATAGGGGGACTCCTGCCCCTGCTTATGCTCAGCATGCCCGCCCGTGGTATCTACGAGATCGGCAGGCAGGAGCGCGAACTCGGTTTCTCCTTCGCCGAGGAGATGGCAAGTCGAGGTGCCACGGGCACTTCGCTTGTCGACGACGATTGGTTCATCGAGATCAGCAATGCCCGCGTCGTGGCGTTCCGCCGCGATTACCTCAAGAAGGTCACGGCGCACGAGGACAGCGAGAGCGGCGACCGCTGCACGGTGACTACGAAGGGCGGTCGAAAAATCAAGGTGTATGCAGCGGGCAGCACGCTCGAGGACCTGCGCACGTGGTTCAAACAGGGTGCCAAGGCCAGAAGCACGCTCGACCGTGCAGAGGACGCGCTCGAGACGACGTCTGATTGGGTTGTCTGACCTGTATCGTCTTTTCGGACACGCATGCTAGAGGCCCAATCCTTTAGAATGCATTCATCGACGACCGAGAGGACGGTATGCTATGTCCAACCCAGCCGCCAAGTACACCGACGAGTTCAGGCGCGAGACCGCCGACTACATCATCTCGACGGGCAGGCCGATAACGGAATGCTGCGCAGAACTGGGCCTGAATTCCAAGACCGTGAACAAGTGGGTGCAGAACCGCCGGCGCGAGCTTGCCGGCGGGCCCGACCCCAAGGCCGAGGACCGCGAGCTTCGCGAGGCGAAAAGGCGCATACGCGAGCTCGAGATGGAGAACGCCTTCTTGAAAAAAGCCGCGGCCTTCTTCGCCAAAAGCCAGGCGTAGCCGCATGCTACCGGATGATGTTGGCGGAGAAGGCCGAATTCCCGGTGAAAATGATGGCCCGCGTGCTCGGCGTGAGCCGATCGGGCTTCTACTCGTGGCTCTCCAACGGCTGCCCGCGAGAAAACTGGTCGGCCGAGCGCGAGGCGGTCCGGCGCGTGTGGCTGGAGTCGGACCGCAGGTTCGGCTTCCGGTTCGTGAAATGCTTCCTGCCCGGCGAGTTCTCCGGATTGACCCTGTACAGGGTGCGCAAGCTGATGCACGAGCTGGGAATACGCGGCTGCACGCCCAACGCCAGGAAGCGCACCACCATCCCCGACCCGAAGGCCAGGCCCCGGCCCGACCTGGTGAGCCGCGACTTCACCAGTCCCGTTCCAACCTACAAGCTCGTGGGCGACATCACCTACCTGCGCACCGGCGAGGGATGGCTGTACCTGTCGACGGTCATCGACCTCAACACCCGCATGGTGGTGGGCTGGTCGCTCTCCGAGCGCATGGCCGCCGACATCGTGGTTTCGGCGCTGGCGTCGGCCAAATCGCGCGGCTACGTGGCCGGCAACGCGATATTCCACGCCGACCGCGGCGCCCAGTACACCAGCAGGCTTCTGGCCGAATGGGCGCGCGACAACGACGTGCGGCTGTCCTGCAGCCGCACCGGCAACTGCCACGACAACGCGGTGGCCGAGTCGTTCCTCGCCACGCTGAAGAACGAGATGTACTACAGGCGCAGCTTCCCGACCAGGGATTCCGCCAAGCACGCGGTGGTCGAGTTCATCGAGGCGTACTACAACCGCCGAAGGCCCCGCTCGACGATCGGCTACAAGGTGCCGGCCGAGGCCATGGCGGCCTTCTTCGAGAGAACCGAGCCCAAGCCCGAGGCCATGCCTATGGCCGCTTGATTCCTCGAGCTTGCGTGTCCGAAATCTTGACACAGGTCAGAAGGCCTCGATGCCAGCGCTGCGCCGATATGGGGCAGCGGCCCCCCCGTTGGCCGCCATGGCCCTGACTTCCGAGCGTATGCTGGCGCCGCTCGTCTTAAGACGTCGACCTCCATCCGGAGCCTGCGGTTCTCGCGCTCGGGCTCCAGGATCCGGTTCTACTCGGGCGTGCGGTTGTCGGCGG
>URKH01000025.1 GCA_900548255.1 uncultured Collinsella sp.
CGGCCCCGGAGACCCTCCCTGCCGTCACATTGTTCGATCCGTTGTTGTTGCTCGCCGCTTCGCGGCTCGGCGGCCCCGTTCTCCGCGGCGGGGTTGTCTAAGGTTTTTGTTGAAGCTCGGCCATTGGCTCAAATGGAAACGGGGAACGCATCTGCATCCCCCGTTTTTGTTGCGGTTAGTCTAGGTCAATAAACTTGGTGCTTATAATCTTGCCGTCTTTTACTAGCATTCTGGCCATGGTGGGGCCTCGGGTGCCTCTGGGGTAGCTGGCGCTGCCCGGGTTGAGGACTAAGCAGCGGCCCACCTGGGCTTCTTTGGTTACGTGGGTGTGGCCGTTGATGGCTACGTCTACGGATCCCACCGGAAGGTCTTCGCGGTAGTGGGCTACGGCGAATTTGAGGCCTTCATAGGTAAAGAGCGCAAGACGGTCTACATCGGGGCCGTAGTCGCGGTAGTAATCGTTGTTGCCCAATACGGCCCGTACAGGGGCGATGGTGCACAGGTGCTCGTAGTCCATCTCTGACGTGAGGTCGCCGGCGTGGATGATCAGGTCTGCGCCCTCAAGCTCATCCAAGAGCGCAGGCGATAAATAGCCGTGGGTGTCCGAGATGATGTCGATACGCTTGGCGCTTGCACTGTTCATGGGATCCCTTCCGCAAAAAACGATTCGGCAGATACATGCAAAAAAGGCCCCACGGCTCCGCAGACGATGGGTCTACAGGGCTGCGGGGCCAGTGCGCTAGAGACTCAAGGCCTTCTTGAGCGGCACGACGCGGCGGCGCGAAACCGGCACGCGTTCGTCGACGCCCGTAATGCCCAGCTGGATGGCGCCCGAGGGCACCGTCTCAACGTCCGTGACGCACGCCAAGTTGACGATATAGCGGCGGTGAACACGGAAGAAGCCAAAGTCGCAGAGCTTGGCCTCAAACTGCGCCAGTGAGGTCGTCGACAAAAAGCGATCATCGACGGTATAGATGCAGGAGTAATCGTCCTTGGCCATGATAAAGCGAATGTCGTCCACGGGAATGAGCACCTTGCGGCCGCCCTTTTCCACCGGGATACGCTCGATGGTCACCTTGCTGTCCGTAACCGGCTTGGCGCGTTGCATGACTTTCTCGATCGCGCGATCCAAGCGAGCTTCCTCGACCGGCTTCATCAGATAATCGACGGCATCCACGTCGAATGCCTCGACCGCATGGTCGCTATACGCAGTCACAAATACGATCGCCGGCGGATTTTTGAGCTTATGCAGCGCCTCGGCAAGTTGCAGGCCCGAGGCACCGGGCATCGAGATATCGAGAAACACGACATCCACGCGACTTTCCATAAGCATCTCGATGGCGGAGCGGACGCTCGACGCCTCCGTGATCGTGCCGATCTTGCCCGTTTGCTCGAGCAGGAAGCGAAGCTCCGAGCGAGCCGGCGCCTCATCATCCACAATCATCGCACGCAGCATAGGGATAAAACCTTTCGTCAACTAACTACGCCGGGCGTCCGTCGCATGACGTTGAGCCCGTAGCTTTTTATTTTACTCTTGAATGTCAAAGATGCTCTCTGACAAATCAAGATGCAGGAGCACCTTCGTGCCCTTGCCCGGCGCCGATTCGACACGCGTATAGGAGTGCGGCCCAAAAAAGCGATGGATGCGCTCCGAAATATTGTGCATGGCCACACCGGCGCCGCCACCCTGAGGAGAGCTGGCGTCGGGACGGGCAGAGCGCTCGTCAAACAGTCTGGCGGCGGTACCCTCATCCATGCCCACGCCATTATCGGCCACGGCAATCAAGATTGCATCCTCGCCGTCTTGGTGAACGGTCACGTCGATCCTCAGGGCGTCGTCATCGCCCATACCATGACGCACGGCGTTCTCGACAATCGGCTGGATCACGAACGCCGGCACCAGCGTATCTTCCACGTCCTCGGACACATCGAACGTCGCAAGCACGCGGTCCTCGCCAAAGCGGGCCTTCTCAAAGGTAAGGTAGCGCTTGGTCTGTGCGACCTCGCGCGAGACCGGAATAAGCGATCCCGAGTTGTCGAGCGTGGCGCGATAGAACGATGAGAACTCACGAAGCAGTTCGCGGGCCCGCAGCGGGTCGGTGCGCGTAAACGATGCAATGGTGTTCAGCGTGTTGAACAGGAAGTGCGGGTTAATCTGCGCCTGCAGCGCACGCACCTCGGCGCGCGCTGTGAGTTCCTTTTGCACCTCGAGCTCGTGGATGGCGAGCTGCGTGGACAAGATCTCGGCAAAGCCCGAGGCAAGCGCGTACTGGGTACGGTCGACGGCGCGCGGGGTCTTGTAGTAGAACTTGAGCGTGCCGACGGTACGATCGCCCACCTTGATGGGGGCGATAATGCCGGCGGGGACTTGGTTGTGCGAGCCGTCCGAGCCCACGACATCCACCATACGGTTGAACGATTGCACGATGCCATGTTCGATAACGTAGCGTGTGGCAAGCGTGTGGATGGGAGTATCGGGCAGCAGTTTTTCCTCAAACTCGCCCGCGCAGGCAAGCACGTTGTCCTCGTCGGTGATGGCCACCGTCATGGCGCGCGTCTCGGGCAAAATGCGCCGGCACACCAAACGCGCCGACTCCTGCGTCAGACCGCCCTTAATGTCCTCGAGCATGGCCGAGGCCACCGAGAGCGTCTCCTCGGTGTACTGGGAGCGCACCGAATCGGGATTGAGCGTCAAAAAGATAAAGATGCACAGAAAGATGCACAGCAGCGCGCAGGCAATCACCGTGGCGATCGGCTCGATACCGGTCACCAAGGCAAAAATAAAGTACACCAGCACGCAAATGGCGCATGCAACGGCAATGATGCGAAAGATTGATATTGAACTATCGCGCTGGGCGCGGCGGTCGATCATTCGGCCCCCTCCAGGATACTGATCAGTTGTGCGTCACGCCAAAGCCCGTCCATGATCTTGGGCCAAAAGCTCTGGAAACGCAGGTAGCTTGCAGCGTTTTGGCGCGCATAGGCCTTTGCCTCGCCGATACCATGGCGCCAAATGCGCAGGTAGCCCTCATGCTCGCGGGTAAACACGCTGCGGACCATAGCGGTCTTGCGCACGCGGTCGTCGAGCTCGCGCGAAATCCACGGGCCCGGGTAGGGCATGAGCGATGCCGCCGTAACGGGGATGAGCTCCTTTTGATGCGCGGCGAACGTCAACTTGGCCCGTTCGTAGTACCAACGGTATACATCCTGCATAAAGCGCGGTGAGCGCGTTTCGGACTCCGGAGGCAGATGGCGCACGGTCCACTCGTTATCAAACCACACGTCGTAGCCAAACATACGCATGTTAAAGAGGTAATCCAAGTCCTCGCCGCGGGTGATAAACGGGTCAAAGGCCACACGCGTAAAGGCGCGGGCGTGCAGGGCCATCAGGCCGCCGCACACGTAGTTGGAGCGCGAGATGCGGGTGCCCGAGAGCGCCTTTTTCATCCAACGGTTGAACTCGATGCGCTTGGTCCACCAACGATGGCAGATGCCCGCCTTGTCCGTGGGAGCCAGCGGCGAGCCGTCGCGATCGTAGAAATAGCCGCTCTTGACCAAGATCGGCAAGCCCTGACGCGTCTGCTGCCCCAACGCATAGGTCGCGCGCTTCATAAAGTCGGCGTCGATGACAGTCTCATCGTCATCCAAAAAGATAACCGCGTCATGCCCCAGCACAGCGGCACAGGCTAGCCCCATGTTGCGGATGGCACCGTAGCCTCGCAGGCTCACGCACTCGCCCGAACCCTTGGGCGCGATCTGAGCAACCCGGTCTGCGATGCGCGAGGCCTGGGTGTTGGTGACAACGGTGACCTTGAGCGTGGGATGCGCATTAACGATTTCGTGCACGCGATGGGATACGTCGGGCGTGACAGAAACCGGACAGACCACCAAGAGAATGATGCGCGGAATGTCGCGCACCTGTTCGAGTGAAGTCAGGCAGCGATCGAGTTCCGGGTTGGCGGCGTTGAGCGACGTCGAGTGATCGTAGGTGCCGGGAGCGTTTGCTTGGGTATCATCGCCCGCCCAATATGTTGGGATCACAACCGTGGCGTTCATACCTTTACCCTCCTTGCAACACAAAAACGGGGCGCCGCCAAACACAGGCGACGCCCCGCGACCTAGCTGATTCCATCATACCCACTTGGGCTAAACATTGCTCGGAAGTCAGAATGATTTATGCGGCTACTTCCAAAAGAGTACTGTAGATAGGCACAATTGCTGTACTGAGCCCGGTTGCCTTACGCTGCCGCCTGAGTCATGCGGGACAGGCGGACCAGCAGCATAAAGCCAACAACCAGCAGCACGCCAATGGAAAGGACGCCCAGCGACGGGTTGCCGGTCAGCGAGGTGACGACCGACACTAGAAAGGTGCCCATGACGCTTGCATAACGACCAAAGATGTCAAAGAAGCCGTAGTACTCGTTGGATTTTTCTTTAGGGATAATGCGGCCAAAGTAGCTACGGCTGAGCGCTTGCACGCCGCCCTGGAACAGGCCGACCATAATGGCAAGCACCCAAAACTCAAAGGCGGTCTTTAGGAAGAACGCGGCGAACAGCACAATGCCCATGTAGGCGGCGACCGCCACCAGAATCATGTTGAGCGTGCCCACGCGTCCGGCGAGCTTGCCGTAGATGATGGCGGACGGAAAGGCCACAAACTGCGTGACGAGCAGCGCCAGCACCAGCTGGGTCGAATCGATACCCAGAGCCGAGCCGTAGCTGGTTGCCATGGAAATGACCGTGTGCACACCGTCGATGTAGAAGAAGAACGCGATCATGTAGACCAGCACGGTCTTGTTGTGGGCGATCTCGCGCATGGTGTGTCCGACCTCGGAGAACACACCGCCCACGATGTGGCCGATGGTGTCCTGGGGACCGCGCTCGCGACCGTACTTTTGCTTATAGGTGCGAATGAGCGGCAGGGTAAAGATGAGCCACCAGGCACCGGTGATGATAAACGACAGACGCGTTGCCAGCATGGTGGGGACGCCGAGAGCGGGGCCACCCATGATAAGCGCCAGGCAGATGATGAACGGCACGGTGGAACCGATGTAGCCCCAGGCATAGCCCGAACTGGACACGGCGTCCATGCGCTCGTCGGTGGTAATGTCGGGCAGCATGGCGTCGTAGAACGTCATAGAAGAGTTAAGGCCGATGGTGCACAGCACGTACACGGTCAAAAATGCCATGGCGGACATTGGGATAGCCTGCGCCAGGCAAAGGACCAGGCCCGTGAGGAAGAAGCCCAAGAAGAACTTGATCTTGTTGCCAGCGTAATCGGCAAGCGCGCCCAGAATGGGCATGAGCATGGCAATGACTAGCGAGGCAATCGTCTGAGCGTTGCCCCAAGCGACCACCAGGTCTGCCGAGGAAGCACCGGTATTGATGGCGTTAAAGTAGATGGGCACCACCGAGGTATTGAGCAGCACGAGGGCCGAGTTGCCCACATCGTACATAACCCAGTTACGCTCGAGCTTGGTGTATTTCATGGACAGGGCCCCTTCGTATTCGCCCGATATGCAGCTAGTTCATCGTACCCCAATTGTCCAGAGGCGCCGGTAAGGATTCGGCAAAGGGGCACGCACGAGCCCTACTCCTCGCGGTCGAACTCTTCGTCGGCACCGAGCACGCGACCGCTGTAATTGACGTGGTTGGTCACGGCTTCCATATCGCCGGTCTCGATAAAGCGGGCGACCGTGCACTCGTAATCGACCAGCGCGCGGTCAAAGACCTCGGGGAAACTCTCGGTCGAGACTTCATCAGTAAAGGGGTTCTTCCATGCCAAGTGGCCCAGGTTGCCGGTACGCTCGGGCAGCTCGGTCGTCACGCGGTGCGCAAGGCCGTCGAGCAGCGAATAATCGTGCACCAAGCCCTCGAGCAGGGCAATCGCGCGCGTCTTGGCCGAACCGGCCGGCTCGATAGTACGGTAGAGCAGCTGCATGTCGGCTACGGCGCCGGCGTACTCCCCCGCCGGGATGTCGATACCGTACACGCGCCCGGCGACGTAGCTCATCAGCACGCCGGCAACGCGATTGATGCGGTCGGTAGCGACGATCTCGCCCGCCGGCGGATAATCCTCGACCGTGGCCCCGTCACGTTTAAGCTGCAGCATCAGCACGTCCAGGTCGCTTTCGAGCACGGCGTGAACTTGACTGCCCGAAGCCTCGAGCTCGGGGTCGGACTCAACAATGCCAAACTGCTGCTCGTAGACAAAGGGATGGGCATTGCGGTCGAGCACATAGTGCGACAGCAGGCCCAGCGCAAACGCGCGACCCAGATTGGCATCGCGCGGCTGCAGGTGCGACACGCCATCGCGCAGGCACGAGAACTGGCGCGACATGTGCGAGCGGTGCATGACCTGAGCCAGCAGCGCGCAGTCGGAAACACGCGGTGTCAGAATGTGAAAGAAAAACGGGTCGGGGCCTTGGTTGCCCAAGATAAAGGCAATGCGCTCTTCATCGGACGTGATGACGCCCTGCGGAAGACGGTCGATGCTTTCCTCGCCAAACAGATGATGGGTGATAAGCGCGGGCATAATGATCCTTTCGATTTCATTCGATGCCACCCATTATGCCCACCGCGCGCCCATACCAAACCTGCGATGGTAAACGACGGCACGCAAGCCTCTTACGCAAGCCCCAGGTGCGACTTGACCTCGGCGGCACGACGACGGGACACCGGCACCGTCGAGCTCACGCGGTCGAGCCTGAGCTCCATCAACCCCGTGGAGCCAATCTCAACATTGTGCACGTCTTCCAAATTGACCAGATAGCTGCGATGGACGCGGATAAAGCCCTCGGAGCCCAAGCGACGTTCGAGCGAAGAGATCGACTCATTAATCAGATATGTTCCCTCGGCGCAGACGGCGTTGCAAAAATCGGCACGCGCCTCAAAGTAGCAGACATCCGCCACGGGGATGAACACCTTTTTGCCCCCGCGGTCCACCGTCAGACGCAAAGGCTGGCGCGGAGCGTGGATAACACGACGGACGCCCAAGGCCGCCTCGATCTTGTCGAGTGCCTTTGACAGGCGTGCGTCCTCAACCGGCTTGACGACATAATCGACGGCATCGAGGTTATAGGCATCAGCCGCATACTCGGCAAATGCCGTCACAAACACCACCACCGGCGGCGTCTTTAGGTTTTGCAGGGTCTCGGCTAGCTCAATTCCCGAGCGGCCGGGCATCGTGATATCCAAAAACAGCACGTCGGGCTTGTTCGACAGAATCGACTCCACGGCCTCGGTGACATTGCCCGCCTCGGCAATCTGTCCCACACGTGCATCCTTTTCCAGCAGATAACGTAGCTCAGCCCTAATATGAGGCTCGTCATCAACCACCAAGATGTTCCATCCCTCGGACATATGCGCTTCCCCTCTTTTTTCTCTCAATCCAACCGCGCGCTACACCTTCATCGGCGCCGGCTCATGCGGCTCGCCGTTCAGCTCGACGATGACCTGCGTCCCCACGCCCTCCTGGGACTTCACGCGCATGCCAGAATCTTCCCCGTAAAAGAAATGGATGCGCTGAAGCACGTTGAAGAGCGCCAGGCCGCAGCCTCGCTTGATGGAGCCGTCGGCGGTAATGCTCTCGGGCTCCTCTCGGCGATGCTGCTCAAACAGGTGCGCGCAGACTTCTTCGCTCATACCGATGCCGTCATCTTCGACGATGATCTCCAGACCGTCATCGGTCTCAAAAGCCCCAACACGAATAGAAAGCGGCTCGGTCTCGCGCTGGGCATGCTTGATGCAGTTTTCGAGCAGCGGCTGTAAGATAAACGGCGGCACCATGCTGTCGCGCACCTCAAAGTCGATGTCGACCGAAACGCGCAGACGGCCGTCGCCATACCGGGCCTGCATAAGATTGATATAACGAGTGCCCTGTTCCACCTCATGCTCGAGCGTGGTGAGCGTATCGGAGTCAGAAAGCGTCTGACGATAGTAATTGGAAAAGTCGATCAGCAGCGATCGCGCCTTGTCGGGCTCGGTTCGCACGAGCGACACGATCGTGCTGATGGTATTGAACAGAAAATGCGGGTCGACCTGCGACTGCAGGGCGCGCAGCTCCACGCGGGCCGTAAGCTCGTCCTGGCGCTCGAGCTCAAAGCTGGCGAGCTGCGTGGAAATGAGATCGGCAAAGCCCGAGGCTAACGCCGTCTGGCGCATATCGATGCTGCTCAGGCGGGGATAGTACAGCTCGAGCGTACCCACGCAATGCCCGCGCACGGTAAGCGGTGCGACAATACCGGCGCGCAGGCGGGGAAAATAGCCACCCGTCTCATTGGAGGTGTCACGCGAAAACACGCTCTGCTCGCCCGTCTCAATCACACTGAGCGTGGTCTCGAGCACGACCGGGGTGCCGGCGGGACACTTTGTCGAATCCTCGCCCCAACTTGCCAACACCTGCTTGCCGTCGGTGAAGCAGATGGCCGAGGCGATAGTTTCGGACAGAATGATTTTGGAGGCGCCCAGGGCAGCTTCGGGCGTAAGGCCACGCGACGTGTAGGCGAATATTTTTGATGCGATGGCGAGTGTACGGTCGGTTGCGCTCGATGTGAGGTCGTCGGGGACCACAAAGACATACGAGAAAAAGAAGCACAGCATGACCAGGCCGGCAATAACGACAACGCCCGGAACGGGATTGGGATTATCGGTTAAATCCCAGATAAGCAACAGGATAAGCGCCGGAACGACAACACCGAGCAGGATGGCCTGGACCACATGCTGGGCCGTACGAAAGACCTTGGTAGAGTTGTAGCTCTTGACCAGAATCAGCCTGTTTAAATCCACCGTCATCCCCTTTTATCTACCGCACCCATAGCAATAAAGAGGGCCGCAAGCGACCCTCTCCATTGCATTATGCAATCAAAAACTGTGTTTTACATCCAGCCATCGACAAACGGTATCTTAGGCGCTGTATTTGTTGGCCTCGCCAAAGGTGCCAGCCTCGACGATCCAGCCGTCCTTCATGATGACGTCCATGTTGTCGGTGTTGAGCACGTGGATGTCGGCGGCGACGTCACCGTTGACGACCAGCAGGTCGGCGCACTTGCCGGCCTCGATGGAACCGGTCTCGTCCTCGATGTGGCACATCTTGGCACCGTTGAGGGTGGCGCAGGTGATGGTCTCGACCGGGGTGAAGCCGATCTTGTCGACAAACTCGTACATCTCCTCGATGGAGCAGGTGCCGTACGGGGTGACGAAGGAGAAGGAGTCGGAGCCGATCGTCATGACGACGCCGCGCTTCTTGGCCTCGCGCAGGCAGTCGTAGTTGCGCTGCAGCTCCTTCTCGACCAGGGTGCCCTCGTACTTGTCGTGCAGCTCGGGGACGTAGACGGGCGGATAGGTGGCGTACCAGGTGGGCAGGAAGGCGATCGTCGGCGTGAAGAAGGTGCCCTGCTCGGCCATGAGGTCCATGGTGCGCTCATCGATATCGAAGCCGTGAATCAGCTGCTCGCAGCCAAAGCGGACGGAATCGTAGGCAGCGGCGTGGTTGTTGTAGCAGTGGCTCCACACGGGGATGCCGACCAACTTGGCCTCTTCGATCACGGCCTGAATCTCCTCGGAGCAATAGTGCTGGTCGCGACCGGAGTCCCAGCGCCAGATGCCGCCACCGGTAGCCCAGATCTTGATGGCATCGGGGTTCTCGCGCAGGCGACGACGGACGGCCTTGCGCAGATCCCAAGGACCGTCGACCTGATCGCCCCAGGGGTGCGATTCCTTGTTGAGCTCCTGGCTGCAGTGGTGGGAGTCACCGTGACCGGCAACACGGCAGAAGCCCAGGCCGGTGGCCAGAACGCGCGGCCCCTTAAAGACGCCCTTGTCGATGCAGTCACGGATCTGGATACCAAAGCGGCCGATCTCGCAGACGGTGGTGAGGCCGTGGGTGAGGCAGTCGTAGGCCTGCTTGACGGCAACGGCCTGCTTCTCGAGGAGCGGCTGCATGACCCAATCGGTGTCATCGTCGGTCAGGTTGCCCGAGAAGTGCAGGTGGGTGTCGATCAGGCCGGGAAGGACGGTCTTGCCGGCGGCGTCGATAACCTCAACGCCCTCGGGAAGGTCCTGCATAGTGCCGGCGTACTCGATCTTGCCGTTGTCGTCGACGAGAACGAGGGAGTTCTCGACCGGCTCGGCACCGGTACCGTCGATGAGCTTGCCGCCAACGATTGCATACTTAGTGGACATGGTTCCTCCTTATGGATCCATATAGTGGGCGAGGCCGTGTTGGGTTAAGGCCTCACAAAACTACCCAAGTGGTGCCGGGTTCGGTGCGCGGAAGAGAGGATCCCGCGCACCCGATCCGCCCCGGCTAGGCGCTACTTTTTGCGGGAATTGGTAAAGGCCATAAGAGCCAGGCCAATGGCCAGCCAGCCGATCACGATGCTCCACTCCACCATGTTGAGGGAGGCGGGAGAGAACGGAATCACGAGCAGCCCGATGATGACGGCGCAGGCAGCGACAGCGAGGCAGATGCCAAACTTGCCGCCGGGCACCTCGTAGGGACGAGGCAGGTCGGGCTCGGTGAAGCGCATGCGCAGGCAAGCGAGGGCGACCATGCCGCAGGAGAAGATGAAGGCGAGGGCCGACACGTTGGTCAGAGGAATGAGCATGTTCTTGCCCAGGAACGGACCGATGACGGTGATGACGCCCAGGACGACGCAGGCGAGCTTGGGAGCGCCGGACTTGGGATCGACCTCGGCGAACTTCTCGGGCAGCTGGCCCTTGCGGCCCATGGCGAGCATGATGCGGCTCGTGGCGCCGTAGAAGGAGTTCATCGGGCCCATGGGTCCAAGCGTGGCGATGACGAGCATGGCCAGGTACAGGAGCATGTTGATGCCCTTGAGGCAGGCAAGCGCGGGAACCGGGCTCTTAACAAACTCATGCCAGTCGAGGATGGTGCCGAACGAGTAGATGCAGACCATGTAGAAGCCGCCTGCGGCCAGCAGGGCTAGGGAGATGATCTTGCCGAACTTGTTCCAGTTGAGGCCCTCGGCTGCTTCCTCAGCCTGCTGAGGAATGGTGTCGAAACCGGCGTAGAAGAACGGGGTCAGAACCAGGACCGACACGATGCCGGCGAACAGGCTGGTGCCCTCGGTAGCGGGCTTGCCGCCACCAGCGCCGGTGACCTGGGAGAACACGGGCATGGCGTGTTCCGGCGAACCGGTGAACAGCGAGACGCCCATGGCGAGCAGCATGCCGCAGAGCAGGGCCTTGGTCAGGAAGGCCTGGAGCTTGGCGGCCGAGCTGGCACCGCGGAAGTTGAGGAAGATGACGTAGACTGCAAAGCCGAGCGCGATCAGCGTCGGGAACAGGTAAACGTCGGCGCCCAGGATGGTATAGAGCTTGACGGCACGCAGCCACTCAAGACCGGGCAGGCTGCCGAACATCTCGGACACGAGGGTCGAGATAGCGATTGCCTCCCACGGGCACAGGATGCCGTTGCCCAGGGCCAGGAGCCAACCGGTGATATAGCTCAGCGTACGGCCAAAGCTACGATCGACATACTCGACGATGCCGCCCGAGATGGGGATAGCAGCCGTGAGCTCACCGAAAACAGCTCCGACGGGCACGAGAAAGATTGCACCCAAGAGGAATGCGATCATAGCGGGAACGGGACCGCCGCCCACGACCATCCAGTCGCCGACCTGCAGAACCCAGCCAGTTCCGATGATGGCACCGAAACCGATGGTGAAGAAGTTCCAGAGCGAAAGCGTTTTCTTCATGCCGCCGTTACCTTCGACTGCAACTTCTGCGTTCTTGTCCGCCATTGTTCCCCTCCTTTCCTTATTGACGCCTCTTTGGCGTCACCCCTTGCGCGGTCTGTTTTGCCGCGCGCTTTTATTTCGTGACTTTACAATACGGCCTTGGCACAGCAGCGCCGCTTGTGGCTCGACCGAAGGCAGAACTGCAAAACGAGCGGCGCCGTTTTTGGGACGAACGGCACGGTTTGCCGCTCATTGTTGTCGCCCGTCCGACGGGCGTACGCTCATCGGACGCATATAGAGATGTTTTTGAGGCCGTGTGTTTTGCGCCTTTCGTACCGTTTACCGAGCTTTTGACGCGCGGACCCATTTGTTGCACATCTTTTTTGTAGGATAGACAGGTTATACATGAGACAAGGCGGTACGAATGGCATACGGATACAACGACGGTGATCAACGGCGACAAAGCGTTCGCCTTGCTGGCCGCACCACGCCGACGCCCAGAAGTGCCACGAGCAGCAATCCGCAACGCCCTCAAGAGCAACCCAGGCCTTCGTCTCGGCAGCAGACAAACAGAACACGGCAGAGTGGCCGTCCGAGCACGGGCACAAGCGCACAGCAAGATAGCCGCTTGGGCGCGCGCACTCGACAGCGCCAAGCCGAGGTTCCGCAACTGCGCCGCAACGGCGCACGTCAGCCCGGCAGCCATATCAACCGCTTCTTTTCGCATCCCCAAGGCGGACGCGACGGCAAGCCCTACCGCTCGACATCGTACGTGAATGCCCCCGCCCTGCCGGCTCGTCGGCTTTGCCTCGCACTGTGCTCTATCCTCATCTGTCTGGTCTTTGTGCTTATGAGCTCCTGTATGTCCCACGGCTCGGCCGGTCTCGAGCCCACCGCCGAGGACAAGCTGCTCAAGGCCCCCGTCGCGCCCGGTTATTCTTTCGCCTTTTCGACCCCGCGCTCGCAATGGCAAGCCGGCACGATGCCCCATATCTATCAGATCGACCCTGCATGGTCGGAGCTGCCTTACGCCGGCGGTACCATCCGCCAAAATGCTTGCGGGCCTACGTGCCTCACCATGGTCTATATCTTTAAGACGGGACGCACCGATATGACTCCCGTCGATATGTGCGCGCTTTCCGAGGCAGGCAACTATGCCCCCACCGGCGCCACCGAATGGTCATTTATGACGCGCGGCGCATGGCAGCTGGGCCTTAACGCAACGGAGCTCCATATCGATCGCAGCTCTATCACCCAGGCGCTGCGCTCGGGTGCGCCCATTATCGCATCGGTTCGTCCCGGCACCTTTACCAGTGTTGGACACTATATCGTGCTCTGGGGCATCGACGATGCCGATCAAGTGGGAGTCTACGACCCCAACTCGGCCAGCCGCAGCGCCCGTCGCTGGGGTGTCGTAGAAGTCCTCAACGAAATCGAAGCCATGTGGGCCTACTACTAGTCATTGGGCACTCATTGCACTCATTGGGGACAGACTTAAATGAGTAGCCCCAGGCTGCCAGGAACTGCCGACACGGAAAGCGCATCCCATTTTGGAGCTCAATAGCGGGATGCACTTTCCGTTAGCGGCCCGTTTGGGAAACTACGTTCCACTTTCCGGCAACATTCCGGGATGCATTTTCCGGTTGAGGCCCTCAAGGGAAACTATGTCCCATGTTGGACGCTCATTCTGGGATGCGCTTTCCGCAGTTGATTGATGCGGGCTTTAAGGACTGTTCCAAGCTGCCAGCAGAAAAGGAACGTCCCCAAGTGCCGGGTTTCCGCAGTCATTGGGGACAGACTTAAATGACTAGTCTTTTAAGAACGTCCCCAATGACTACCCACAGAATGAGGGTCTCATCGGGGACTAGGTAAATAACAAAAGCCCCCGCGGCCGAAACGGGCCACGGGGGCAGCAGGCTTGCAAGGGTTAACTCAAGTCCTCGCCATTTGATGCAATGACCTTTTGATACCAGCAGAAGCTGTCCTTTCGGTAGCGATCGAACGTGCCTTTGCCCGTATCATCGGCATCAACATAAACAAAGCCATAGCGCTTCTTCATCTGCCCCGTCGAGGCAGACACCAAATCGATACAGCCCCACGGCGTGTATCCCATCAGGTCAACACCGTCCTCGACAATTGCATCGCGCAGCGCAAGAATATGCCTGCGCAGGTAATCAATATGATATGCATCGTGGACTTTGCCGTCTTCCAGCGCATCGAGTCCGCCCACACCGTTCTCGGCGATAAAGAGCGGAAGATGGTAACGATCGTGGTAGCCGGCAAGCGTCACGCGCAAACCCAGCGCATCGATCTGCCATTTCCAGGCAGTCTCTTTATCCTTGAGGTACGGATTGCGCAGCGTCGGGAACACGTTGCCCTCCGCCTTCTCAGCGATCACCTGGTCATCGGCGCACACCAAGCGCGAGCAATAGTACGAGAACGAAATGAAGTCGACGGTATGCTCGGCCAGATACTCCGTATCGCCCGGCTCAAAGGGCACGTGAACACCCTCTTTCTCGAGCGCACGCAGCTTCCAAGTAGGATAGGCGCCCGCAGCCATCACGTCAGTGTAGAAGTAGCGGCCGCGGTCCTCCTCATACGCAAGCCATACGTCCTCGGGCGCACAACGGTACGGATAGGTCGCACCGGCAGCGATCATGCAGCCCACCTTGTTTGCGGGATCGATCTTGTGCAGGATCTCGACAGCGCGAGCGCTCGCCATAAACATATGGTGCGAGAACGCCGCGGTCACGGCTGCACGGTCACGCTCATCCTCGAGCGTGACGCCCGCGTTGATATAGGACAGCGCCACGCTGTTGATCTCGTTGAAGGTGAGCCAATAACGCACGAGGCCCTGGTACGCACGTCCGACGGTCTCGACGTAGTGCGCATACCGCTCGATCATCTCTCGGCTTTGCCATCCACCATAACGCTCGACCAGAGCCAACGGATAGTCGTAGTGCGACAGCGTCACGAGCGGCTCGATTCCGTGCTCGCGCAGCGCCTCGAATACCTGACGGTAAAACTCCAAGCCCTCACCGTTGGGCTCGGCCTCCATCCCTGTGGGAAAAATACGGCTCCAACAAATTGAAAGACGCAGGCACTTAAAGCCCATCTCGGCAAAGAGCTCGACGTCCTCGCGCCAATGATGGAAGAAGTCGTTGCCCCAACGGCATGGATACAGCCTGTCCGGATCATCCACGGGCTTTTGCCTGCCAAACATCACATCCCAGCGGTCGGGACCCTGTGGAATCAGGTCGGAGTGCGACATACCGCGGCCGCCCTCGTTCCAGCCCCCTTCGGCCTGGTTGGCAGCGAGCGCGCCGCCCCACAAAAAGCCCTCGGGCATACCGGCAGCAGACGTTCTGTCAAAGTAACCCATGCTACTCAGTATCCTTGGCAGAAGCTGCCGCGGCGTTCTCCTGCTCCTGCGCCAGGAGCTGGTTGTCGTACACCTTAAAGAACGGGTACCAGACCACAGCCATGACCACGATCAAAACGATCGTAAATACCCAGATACGCGGGTCGAGGCACTGGATAAAGCCCTGAACGAAGATGGGGAACGTGCCGCTCACCAAGATGTAGAAGTTAGAGACAAGACCCAGTGAGATTGCACCCCAATACAGCAGGGCCGAAATCATACCGCCCAGCACAAACGGAATCATGAGGATCGGGTTGAAGATGATGGGTGCGCCAAAGATCGCGGGCTCGGAGATACGGAAGAAGCTCGGCACGATCGATGCCTTGCCAAATGCCTTGAGCTGCTGCGACTTTGCCTTAAACGCGCAGAGCGCCACAAAAGAGAACGTATTGCCCGTGCCGCCGATGAGGTTGATGACCATCGACATGAGTACCGGGTGGAACTCAAGCGGCTGCCCAGCAGCGTAGAGCGAGGCGTTGGCAGCAAAGGCGGCAAGCGTGACCGGGGCGGTGATGGGCATCACGATCATGTTGCCGTGGACGCCAAAGCACCAAAACAGCAGCGTCATGAAGCAGATAAGCAGTGCGCCGGGCACAGAGTCAACTGCGACGGAAAGCGGGGCAGCGAGCAGCTTCTCGATAACCGAGGGGATGGACAGCGTGGGATCGATCATCTGGATCAGCAGGTTGCCACCAAAGAAGATGAGGATGTTGACGAGCATAGGCACGATGGCGCCAAAGGTTTCGGACAAAAACGGCGGCACGCCATCGGGCATCTTGATGGTGATGCCCTTGGTCTGGCAGAAGCGCGTGACCTCGACGGAGACCAGGGCAACGATGATGGCGGTAAACAGGCCCTGCGCACCCAGATAGGTGCAGGGGACCGCCTGGAGCACGGACTCATCAGCAAGCTGGTAGTAGGACGACGGCGCCGCGGCGATCAGGAACATCACCAGCGAGGTCATACCGGCGTTAAGCTTGGGCATCTTGTAGGTGCCCGCCAGGTTATAGGCGATTGCGAACGTCACGATCACCGACAGTATGCCCATCGTCATGTTGAACGGGATGAGCAGCGTGAGCTTATTGGCCGTGGCAAAATCGAGCCAAGGGCCAAAGACGGACCAGAACCCGCCCTGCGCCACCAGGTCGGCCGTGACCGGCGGGTTGGCGATGATCATAAAGACGGCAGAGACCAAGATGAAGCTGATCGCGCTCATAAAGCCCTTTTGCATGGAGGCAAAGTGACGCTCGGTGCCGCAGAAATTGGCAATAGGGGTCAGTTTTTCCTGAAGCAGGGTCATGAACTTTTCCATGGTCGCCTCCTAGCCCAACAGCGACTGGGCGAGTGCCAGCACGTTGGCGGCGTTGCCCATGCCGTAGTCCTGTGCGGGGATGACCGCGGTCGGCTTACCGCTCCCCTGCTTGACGGTGTTGAGCTGGTAGGACACCTGCGGCCCCAAGAGCAGCACGTCATAATCGGCGCAGGTCTCCTGATACTCGCCGATACCCACCGCATCGATATCGAGCTCGATGCCGTTTTGCTCCGCGTATTTCTCGAGTTTCTTCATCAGAATGCTTGTAGACAGGCCAGCTGCGCAAACAAGAAGGATCTTCATAAGGGATTCCCTTCGCATTGATTGGTTGGATAGTCGCCGCACGCCGTTAGGCGTTCTTGGCTGCAGTGCGCTCATACAGGCAGATCAGCTCCTGCACGAGCTCCTGAGCAAGCATGGAGCACATGAGGTGGTCCTGAGCATGGACCAGCAACACATCCACCGACAGATGCTCGCCCGCCGCCTCGGTCGAAAGCAGCTGCGTTTGGATGTGGTGAGCCTTGATTCCCGCATCCTTTGACTGCTTCATGAGTTTGGTGGCAGCGTCAAAATTCCCCGCCTTTGCCTTTTCAAGGGCTTCGAAGGCAAGGCTGCGTGCCTCTCCCGCTGCAGCGACCAGCTGAAACGAAACCATCTCGGTTCCCTGATCGTCCATAACGGTCTCCTCTCCCGTGATGTCTGGTTTGTACTTGAATATTCGAAACACCTATCTCCCGCCCGCAATCCTCGAGGTTTATTGCAGGTAGACTGACAGGGTCATCGACAAAAGAAGTCTTAAGCCGTATGCGCTTGCACAAGCGCCATCAGCTCATGCCAGGACCGGCGCTCGCGTAAGCGCTCGACCCCCTGGCGGTCCATAAAGATCTCAGCGAGCAGCGAGCTCAAGATCCGCGCCTCATCGCCGCCCGACCGGGCAAACGACACCATAAAGACGATATCGACCTCATGGCCGTATTCGTCCCAAAGAATGGGATGTTCGAGCAGGCCCACGGTAACAAAGGCCTCGGCGCTCAAAGGATGCATCCCATGGGGCATGGCCACCCCATTGCCAAACGAGGTGGCACTCGCGCTCTCGCGCTCGGCAACCTCTTGGGCAAACTGGGCATCGACACGGCCGCTCTCGACGGCGCGCTCGGAGAGATATCGGAGAACGGCCTGCTTCGACGACGCCTCAACGCGGTTGAAGAACAGGGCACGGCTAAAGAAAGCGCTCAGGGAGTCCGATTGCGCAGCGTCATCACTCAGCACCTTGCGGATAGCGTTGACATCGCTCGTCTCCAAGAAGAAATCGGCCTCGCGGACGGGCACAGGCAACTTGACGTTGAGCGGCACCGTTGTGAACACGTAGTCGATGTGCGAAAAGTCGAGCGTTCCCACGCGGGCGACGTCGCATGTCTCAATCGACTCGATATACATACCAAACTGCTTGCGGTACTGGTGCTCGAGCATACGGGCGCTTCCCGCTCCCGAGGCGCACACGATCAGGATGCGTTTGCGACGCGGCTGGTCGGCTTGCTGCTCGAGGGCCAGGGCAAATGCCATGGCGATGTAGCCGAGCTCCTCATCAGAGGGCTGGCTGCCAAAATGACGCTCGAGTACCTGCGAGGTGCCGGCCGCCATCGAATAGGCCAACGGAAACCTCGTCTTGATATCGGGCAGCATGGGGTTATCCATATGCATGTGATATTCAAGGCGATAACCCAGAGGGCCAATATGCCGAGCAAGGTTCATGCGAAGTTCAAGATCGCTGCTAAAGTCAAACCTAAACTCATCGTTGACCGCACGTACCATCTCGGAAGCAATCTCCCACATCTCGTCCGAGATAACGGCAGAGCCCTTCTCGGGCACGCCCGTGCCCCTGCCGAGCAAATGGATTGCGATAAAGGCAACCTCTTCTCGGGGCATGCTCACGCCCAGGGCATCCTTGATGTTTGCGGCAATCTGGAAAGCCGCGGCGTATTCGCGCGTTCCCTCCAGTTTTTGAACGTCCGATTCTGCAGCTGGGACATAGCAGCCCTGCTCGATGCGGCCAAGAGCGATGTAAAGATGCATGATGAGATTGCGGGATGCCAGCGAGCTCACCGTGACGGGCGAGGCCGTCAGGGCATCGTCCACACATGCGGCGATGGCCCGCAGGTGCTCGGCGAGCTTTGCATCGTCGGTGTCGGGCAACACGGGCCTCACCAGCGAGGCCAGGCACAGGCGCCGTTGCGACTCCCCGCCCGCAACGCGGATTCCGTAGCGTGGGCGCTTTTCAAGCGCTAAGTCAAATTGGGCGAGTTTCTGCTCTACCAGACGCATGTCATTGGACAGAGTCCGCGCCGAAACGTAGAGTAAATCCGCATACTCCTCAATCGTCACCCACTGGGACCGCATTAGGAGGTCGTTAAGAAGGAAGGACACACGGCCGTCGCGCGTATCAGGAATGCCCGGATGGGCCAGAGCCGCACCGTCTAGCAAGCGAGCAAGCTCATCTGCACGTGCAACATCGATACGATACTGCCCCTTGCTGCCAACGATGCGTGCAACCCCTGCAAGGTTGTCGTTTGCGCGATGGATATAGTTTCTCACGGCGCGCTCGCTTACCTCGAGACGCTTGGCAAGTACCGCGACAGCGACAGGCTGAGCGTCCTCGATCATATTTACAAGCTGCTTGACGCGAGCATCCATGTCCTCCTCCTTTCCCTGCGTCTAGTCTAACGCGGTAAAGAATGACACTCCACGTCGCGCTCGTTCCGCCAACCCGGAACAGGTTGCGGGGAGTTCAGCTGAGCTATGGAGAGCCTGGGGAAAGGGCCCGAAGGCAATGCGTCGGTGTGGGATGCGCCTTCCCAGCCATTGTGCAGTCATTGGGGACAGACTTAAATGAGTAGTCATTGGGGACGTTCTTGTTTGACTAGTCGTTTAAGAACGTCCCCAATGACTATTAAGGACTGTCCCAAGCTGCCGGCAGGAAAGGACCGTCCCCAAGTGCCGGGTTTGTCCCCAATGACTAGGTGAATAGCAAAAGCCCCGCAGCCGGAGCGGACTGCGGGGCTCATGAAGAGAGGCTAGTTTGTGGGCGTCTTGCCTGGCGCCCACGAGAGAGGCAACAGAGTAGAGGCTACTCGTGGATGCGGGTACCGGAGAGACCGGCCATGGTCTCGGCGGCCTTGTCCAGGGCGCCGATGATGCAGGTGCGGCCCTTGCGGGAGCGGGCGAACTTGATGGCGGCGCGGACCTTGGGCTCCATGGAACCCTTGCCGAACTGGCCCTCGTCGGCCAGGCGCTCGGCCTCGTCGGCGGTGATGTCCTCGAGCTCCTCCTGGTTGGGCTTGCCAAAGTTGATGGCGACATGCTCAACGGCGGTCAGCAGGAACAGGACGTCGGCGTCGCAGTCCTCGGCCAGCAGCTCGCCGCCCAGGTCCTTGTCGATGACGGCGGGAACGCCCTTGTAGCAGCCCTTGTTCTCGTAGTCGCGGACGACGGGGATGCCGCCGCCACCGCAGGCGATGACGATGAACTCGTTGTCGAGCAGGTTGAGGATGGAGTCAGCCTCGACGATCTTCTTGGGATCAGGGGAAGCGACGACGCGACGCCAGCCGCGGCCGGAATCCTCGACGAAGACCTTGGAAGGATCCTCGGCCATGAACTCCTTGGCCTGCTCCTCGGTGTAGAAGGGGCCGATCGGCTTGGTCGGGTTCTTGAACGCGGGATCGTCCGGGTCGCACTCGATCTGGGTGACGACGGTGGCGGCGTGCCAACGCTTATAGCGCTTGTGCATCTCGCGGCCGATGCCCTGCTGCAGGTGGTAGCCGATGTAGCCCTGGGACATGGCGCCGCACTCGGGCAGCGGCATCTCGGGAGTGCCGATGGCGTCGTGGGCAGCGGCGAAGGCGTTCTGGATCATGCCGACCTGCGGGCCGTTGCCGTGGGTGATGATGATCTCGTTGCCCTGCTCGATAAGACCAAGGAGAGCGTGGGCGGTGTTGCTCACGGCCTGGATCTGCTCGACGGGGTTGTTGCCGAGGGCGTTGCCGCCGAGGGCGACGACAATACGATCGGGCTTGCCAAGAGGCTTAGACATTGCTGGAATCCTTTCTGTAAAAGGCCTACAACCCATTAATAACCCGCGTCCGTGCGATACGCGAGTTTATTAAGGTTTATATTCTCTTTATCGCTCATTTTATTCATTTTGAAAATACCTAAGCGGCGAACGGTCGATTTTACCCGCTCAGCGTAAAGAAGCCCAGTTCAGGCATATCTACGCCATTTACGTGCAACTTTATTTAAATAGAGCAGGGATTAGACCAGATTATGCAAACTATATCTTTGCTAAACACAAAACGGACAGCGCAATATCTTACTCGCACTATACGCGATTCTATACATTAATTTGACGAGTATGCACCCCTGCAAAAACATGGGGCTTTTCATCCAACATAAGGGATAGCCGATCGCGCTTCACCCCGCGGCAAGCGACTGCGAGTTCGCAGTATGGATCTTTACCGTCGGCTTCTGCATGAACGCTGCCGACGCCCTTTCGCTCCTGCGCGCCCAAGCAGCCGAGAACGCTAACGGCGCCACTGTCAACCTGGCCACCCTCAACAACGGCGCCGCCAGCCTTTTCGCAAAGTACCGTGCTGGTTCGCTGGCTTTGAGGCCTAAGTGAGCTTTGCTATTTGCCAATTTTTGTATGATTTGGGTCAAATCTATTTGTCAATTTTTGTATGATTAGAGGCAAATCTATTTGCCAATTTTTGTCAATGAGGTGTTTTAATGCTACGCCGCAAGGTCACTGATAGGCTTTTGAGCTGGAAGAATAACTCCCATAAGGCCCTGCTTGTTACCGGTGCGCGTCAGATTGGCAAGAGCTATGCGATTCGCGCGTTTGGAAAGAGCAACTACGCTTCGTATTATGAGGTCAATCTGCTACTTGATGCCGAGGCAAGAGACGTACTTGTTGGCGCTAAGAACTCCATTGACTTCATCAACCGTGTGGCCCTTCTTGCGGATGCACCGCTTGTTGAAGGAGACACGCTTATCTTAGTCGATGAGATTCAGGAGTATCCGCAGATCGTTACACTTATGAAGGCGCTGGTCGAGGACGGACGCTTTAGCTATGTCTTCTCGGGGTCTATGCTTGGGACTGAGTTTAAGGGGATCTCTTCTTTTCCGGTAGGGTATGTCGAGCACATTGTTATGCGGCCGATGGATTTTGAAGAGTTTTGTTGGGCAAACAGCGTCAGCGAAAATGTGCTTGCAGATATTCGCAGCCGCCTTGTCGAGAGACGTCCCGTCGAAAACTATATTCATGAGGCGATGCTCAAAAACTTTAGAGCCTATATCGTTTGCGGCGGCATGCCGGAGGTCGTTCAGAACTATATCGATTCGGGCTATTCGCTCGTGAGAACGCGTGAGCTTCAAATTCAGCTAGTCGATCAGTACAAAAGCGATATCTCTAAATATGCATCGACTCGAGCGTTTAACGTTCGCTCCATTTTCGAGCAAATTCCCGTTCAGCTTGAGGCGGAGTCCCATCGCTTTATCGTCTCGTCTCTAGGCGAGGGAGCTCGTCTTCAAAAATACGAGCAGGATTTCCTATGGCTGGTGAACGCAGGCGTTGGATTGATGGTCCCCCAGGTGACGGAGGCACGAAGTCCTCTCAAGAGGACGGAGAAAACGACGGCCTTTAAACTATACGAGTCCGATACAGGTATGCTCGCATCGCGGTATCCCGGCAGCACGGCACGCGCCGTCTACCTTGACATGAAAACCCCCAACCTCGGCGGCCTCTATGAGAACGTGGTCGCACAGGAACTCGTTGCCCTCGGAGCAGATACGTGGTACTACCAAACGCGTGAGGTCGGTGAAGTCGACTTTGTAATCGAAGGTGCCCGCGGGCATGTTGTCCCAATCGAAGTCAAATCGGGCAAGAAAGTTCGAGCACATGCAGCCCTCGACCGTTTGATGAGTGTGGGCGAGTACAAAATTCCCGAGGCCGTTGTGCTGAGCCACGAAAACCTTTGCAAAGAGGGCAAGATCCTTTACGTTCCAATCTATATGACATTCTGTCTCGATGAGTTTATGGAAAAGGACGACCCCAACAACGATTTCTCGTTTGCACCCATATCTCTCTAGGTCATCTGAGTCCGCAAGCCAGCCCCCACGCCCAAAGTGCTGCGATGTTTCGCGCAAAGCGCGAAACAGCACTGGGGCAGCAGAAGGCCACAATCAGCTAGCCCTCCATGCCCAAAGTGGCGCGTGGTTTCGCGGCCACGCCGCGAAACAGCGACCGGGACAAGGCACCCCCACAGCCACGTCCTTCATCCGCCCACACAATCCAAGGACGTAGTCGTAGCGGGATCTGAAGGCTAACCTTCGCGGACATTCCGCAGGACGAAAGAACCCCCGCCGCACGAAGTGCGCAGCGGGGGTTCTTTCATGTCCGAGGACGTCCGCGAAGGTCAGCCCTCAGATCCTGCGGTGGGAGACTTAGGCCTCGTTGTACACCGTCTTGAGCTTCAGCAGGTGAGCGTAGCGGTCCATGGCGGCCTGCTCGTTCTCCTTGAAGAGCTCCTCGGCGCGCTCGGGGAAGGAACGCGTCAGCGAAGCGTAACGGGCCTCGTTCATCAGGAACTCCTGGTAACCGCCCGCGGGCTCCTTGGAATCGAGCGAAAACTTCTTGCCGGCAGCAGCCTCGGGGTTGAAGCGGAAGAGGTTCCAGTAACCGCACTCGACAGCCTTCTTCATCTCGGCCTGGCAGTTCTGCATGCCGCCCTTCTTGATGGAGTGCATCTCGCAGGGGCTGTAGCCGATGATGAGGGACGGGCCGTCGTAGGCCTCGGCCTCGTGAATGGCCTTGAGGGTCTGAGCCGGGTTGGCGCCCATGGCAACCTGTGCCACGTAGACGTAGCCGTAGCTCATGGCGATCTCGGCCAGAGACTTCTTCTTGGTCACCTTACCGGCAGCGGCGAACTGAGCGACCTGGCCCAGGTTCGAGGCCTTGGAGGCCTGACCGCCGGTGTTGGAGTAGACCTCGGTGTCGAAGACGAAGACGTTGACGTTGTGGCCGGAAGCCAGGACGTGGTCCAGGCCACCGAAGCCGATGTCGTAGGCCCAGCCGTCGCCGCCGAAGATCCAGAAGGACTTCTTGGTGAGGTAAGCCTTGTCGGCGAGGATTGCCTTGGAAGCGTCGCAGCCGCACTTCTCGAGCTCGGCAACGTAGGCAGCGGCAGCGGTCTTGGAGGCCTCGGCGTCGTTGACGGAGTCGATCCAAGCCTGACCGGCGGCCTTGAGCTCATCGGACGGACCATCGGCAGCGATGATGTCCTGGGTAGCGGCGATCAGCTTGTGCTGAACGGCCTCATAGCCAACGGCCATGCCCAGACCGTGCTCGGCATTGTCCTCGAACAGGGAGTTGTTCCACGCCGGGCCGTGACCGTCCTTGTCCTTGCAGTAAGGAGCGGTGGCGGCGGGGTTACCCCAAATGGAGGAGCAGCCGGTGGCGTTGGAAATGAACATGCGGTCGCCGGCGACCTGGGTCACCAGACGTGCATAGGCGGTCTCGGCACAGCCGGCGCAGGAGCCAGAGAACTCCAGGTAGGGCTGCTTAAACTGGCTGCCCTTGACGTTGGCCGCGATGAGCTCCTTCTTCTCGGAGACGTTCTCGACCATGTAGTCCCAAACGGGCTGCTGGTCCATCTCCTGCTCGGTGGGAACCATCTCGAGGGCGCCCTTGGGGCAGACCTTGACGCAGTTGGTGCAACCCATGCAGTCGAGCGGGGACACAGCCATGGTGAACTTCATGCCCTTGGCCTTGGGGCCCATGGCGTCGAGCGTGCGGGTAGCCTCGGGCGCGGCGGCAGCCTCGTCCTCGGTCATCGCGAACGGACGGATGGTGGCATGCGGGCACACATAGGCGCACTGGTTGCACTGGATGCACTTGGTCTCGTCCCAGTGGGGAACGACCACGGCGACGCCGCGCTTCTCGTATGCGGAAGCGCCCAGCTCAAACTGGCCGTCGGCGCAACCGACGAAGGCGGAAACAGGCAGGCTGTCGCCGTCCATGCGATCGATGGGCTCGAGCAGGTTCTTGACCTGCTGGGCGATAGCGGACTTGGCCTCCTCGGAGAGCTCGACGGGAGCGGCGTCCTCGGCGGTAGCCCAGTCGGCCGGAACCTCGAACTTACGGAAGGCGGTAGCGCCGGCATCGATGGCCTTGTGGTTGGCGTCGACGATAGCCTGGCCCTTCTTCATGTAGGACTTGGTAGCCGCGTCCTTCATGTACTGCAGAGCGTCCTCGGCGGGCAGGACCTTGGCCAGCGCGAAGAAGGCGGACTGGAGCACCGTGTTGGTGCGCTTGCCCATGCCGACCTTGGCGGCCAGGTCGATAGCGTCGATCAGATAGACGTTGACGTTGTTGTTGGCGATGTAGCGCTTGGCCACGGCGGGCATGTGCTCGGCGAACTCCTCGTCGCTCCACTGGCAGTTGACCAGGAAGGTGCCGCCCGGCTTGACGTCGCGGACCATCTTGAAGCCCTTGACGATGTAGCTGGGGTTGTGGCAAGCGACAAAGTCGGCCTTGGTCACGTAGTACGGCGAGCGGATCGGGGAATCACCAAAGCGCAGGTGCGAGACGGTGACGCCGCCGGTCTTCTTGGAGTCGTACTGGAAGTAGGCCTGAACGTACTTGTCGGTGTGGTCGCCGATGATCTTGATCGAGTTCTTGTTGGCGCCTACCGTACCGTCCGCCCCCAGGCCGAAGAACAGCGCCTCGAACGTACCGGGCTTGGCGAGCGAAATCTCCTCGCCCACGGGCAGCGAGCGGAAGGTCACGTCGTCCACGATGCCCACCGTAAACTGGTTCTTGGGCTCGTTGGCCACGAGGTTGGCGAACACGGCCAGCATCTGCGCCGGCGTGGTGTCTTTGGACGAAAGGCCGTAACGGCCGCCGATGATGAGCGGTTTGCGGTCGGCCGGAATATCCTTGCAGTTGGCGAATGCCTCGACGACATCCAGGTAGAGCGGGTCGCCGTTGGCACCCGGTTCCTTCGTTCGGTCGAGCACGCAGATGCGCTTCACCGTTTCGGGCAGCACCTCGCCCAGGTATTTCACCGAGAACGGGCGGTAGAGGTGTACCGTCACGACGCCCACCTTCCCGCCACGGGCGTTCAGGTAGTCGACCGTCTCCCTGAGGGTTTCCGTCACCGAACCCATCGCCACGACGACATGCTCGGCATCTTCTGCCCCGTAGTATACGAACGGCTTGTACTCGCGGCCGGTGATCTTCGAAATCTCGCGCATCGCCTCGGCAACTATGTCGGGCACGGCGTCATAGAAACGGTTGGCGGCCTCGCGGGTCTGGAAATAGATGTCGGGGTTCTGCGCCGTACCGCGGGTGACGGGATGCTCGGGATTGAGCGCCCGCCGGCGGAACTCAGCCAGCGCATCGCGGTCGAGCATGGCGG
>URKH01000026.1 GCA_900548255.1 uncultured Collinsella sp.
ATCTACAACGCCAACCGCCACATCACCGATGTCAAGATGGCCGCGGGCACGGGCGTGACCTTCCTCATCTCCAACGAGTACGACGGCGAATACAAGACCAACGCCGGCCTGAGCTTTTCGGGCCTGCTCGATCCCGTCTCGACCGACAACGTGCTCAACGGCTTCCAAAAGGTAACGGGCTTTACCGGCGGAACCACCCAGGACTCGCTCTTTGCCAGCATGTTTGGCGCCGCCGAGCACTCCGACTACTACAAGACCTCCCTGTACCTGGCTACCAATTCGGCCGCGACCGACGTGTACCTGTCGGGCATCGACTTTACCGAGCAGGACCCGGCAAACCCCATCTCCACCGCCCTGCGCGTGGGCCTGGTTACCTATGCTCCGGGGCAGGGCGACACCGTTACGGGGCAGTATGTCTTTGAGGTCTCAGGCGAGCGCAATCCCCAGGCGCGCTACAACACGCTCGACGGCAAGGATGCCGGCGAGAACGAGCAGAATCACCTGGTGCTCGACAGCACCCGCTCCAATGGCGCCACGGTTCATTTTGACCAGCTGACTAGCGCAAACTTCTGCGACTACAACGAAGACACCGGCATCGTGAGCCTCAAGGAGGCTACGACCAAGATCTGCAGCCTGCCCGCCGCTGCCAAGGGCGCCAACCGCAGCACGCCTGTGCGCGTGGATGTGTACGTGTGGCTGGAAGGCTGCGACCCCGACTGCACCAACAACCTAGCCGCCACCAGTCTGCAATCGCTGGCGCTGCGCTTTGCCGGCAAGCGTTCGTAAGGGGGCCGGGGATGAGTACATCGAACATCAAAGACATCCTAAGCTCGCGCCGCCGCATGGTTGCTGCGGCCGCATGGATGCTGGTGCTGGTAGCTGCCTTGAGCGCCGCCACCTACGCCTGGTTTAGCAACTCGCGCTACACCAACGTGACGCCCGTGGCGCATACGGTAAGTGACGAGGGCTCCGACCTGCAGATTGGCCTTTCGGCCAACGGGCCCTGGGACACGACGGCCACGCTTGCCGACGCCGACAAGACGCTCTATCCCATCTCGACGTCGGACCTTTCCCGCTTTTGGCGCGGCACGTTCCAAAACGCCGCGGGCATCACGACCGACTACGCCGACTGCACCGCGCAGCTGGACGACTATGCCCTTTCGGGCACGCTGTACCTTAAGGGCGGCGACAGCGCCCTCAACGTGTACCTGCATCCGGGTCAGATGAGTGTGACGAGCGACCCACAGCTGCTGGCCGCACTGCGCCTGGGGCTTGTGATCACGACCCAGTCGGGTACGCAGACGCACATCTTTACCTGCGACGACCTGGGCAGCACCGCGGGCGCCACCAGCAGGCGCACCACCGCGCAAGACGGCGTGGTCGTGGCGGCGGGCGCCTCGGGCTGGACCTACACCGCCGACCCTGCGCGCGCCATAAGCGCCTACAGCATGGACGGCACCGGCGACACGCCCACGGCGCGCGCGGGCGCCACGCCCATCTGCACGCTGGCCGCCAACGAGGTGGCAGGCGTTCACTACGTTGTGTACATGGAAGGCTGCGACGCCAATTGCATCGACGAGGCCCAGGCCCGCGATGTGGTGCTGCAGCTTGCCTTTGCCGCGGCCAAGGCGTAAGGGGGCGAGCTAAATGCACAAGAATAAGCACATGCAGGTAGGCGCCAGCGAGTCCGCGGGCGCAACCCCGGGGACCGTACCCGCCGCTGCCGCCGAGCGCGAACGCCTCGAGCCCGCCGCCGCCCGCCGTCACGCCCGTCGCGCGCGTGCCTACATCGCGCTCGTCATGGTGGCACTCGCCGCTACCTTGGGCGCCGCGACCTACGCCTGGTTCACCAACAACATGAAGGTCAACACCAACTCGGTGAGCGTGCGCAGCGACACGTCCAAGTTGGTGCTGGAACTGGGCGATGCCGATCGCGGCAGCTGGTCGCAGCAGGGCGATGCGTCTCTGGCCTCCACCGCGAGCGGGGCCGTGACGCTCTACCCGGTCTCGACCTTTGACCTCAACGGTTTTGCCGCCTGTGCGCAAAACAACTCGGCCGGCGATGCCACGGTGTTTGAGCAGGCAAAAGACAATGGCTCCACCTACTATCACGGCTGGATCGACCTGCGTCCCACCATCACGGGCACGGGCGCCGGCAAAGTAAAGGGTAAGGTCAGCTTGTATCTGGCCGAATCGCTGGTCCCGCAGGGCGCCAACGCCGAGCTGCTGCGCGCGGCCCGCGTGGGCATTAAGATCTCCAGCGGCAACCAGGTGCTCGCCACCAACATCTTTGAGCTCGACAGTTCCGACAGCGGCCATCGCGGCGAGCATCCCACGACCGCGCCTGCGGGCCTGGCGGGCTACGCCGATGGCATGCTGCTGGGCTGGCAAAACGGCCAGCTCGCTTGCGGTGCCAACGTGACGCAGGACCCGGCCGCCTTTACCCTGGACGCCGGCGAGACGGCCGAGCGCCCGCAAAACTCGCTCGCCACGCTGGCGCTGGGCCAGACCTATCGCCTCGACATCTATTACTACATCGAGGGCACCGACCCCGATAGCGCCGACTACCTGCATCAAGACCCGGGCACCCTGCACCTGGCCCTCTTTGCGACCTTGGACGGTGAGTAGCCATGACGCGTAAGCAACCCGCCGCCAACTGCACGCCCGCCACCGGCAAGCCCGCCGGCGCGCAAGCCCCCGCCGACACCGACCTGCGCCGCAAGCTCACCACCACCGTGGTGCTGGTGCTGTTTGCCCTGGTGGCGATAGCCATGGCAACCTTTGCCTGGTTTTCCATCGCCGATAGCGCCAAAACCCGCATGCTCATGATCGACGCCAACGCCGACGGTTCGCTGCGCTTTGACCTGGACGAGCATGCCACCTTCGAAGAGTATGTCCACAGCTTGGGCTTCGACCAGATCTCGGCGCGCATTGCCAGCGAAAAGGGCGTGGACATCGACGCGTCCAAGCTCAAGCCCGTCACCACGAGCGACTACCAGACCTTCACCTTCGAGGACGGCTCCACCGCCGATCCCTCCACCGGCGCCTACCTGGAGTTTACGCTGCACTTTATGAGCAGTACGGACCTGCGCGTTCGCCTGACCGGGCAGGACGGCGACAACGGCGCATCCGGCACGCGGTTTAGCTCCGACACGCAGGGTATGGCCAGCGCCATGCGTATGAGCTTTACCGCCGATGGTCGAACGTGGGTCTACAGCCCTAACGGGGGCGGCGGTTCATCTGGCTCGGCCACCGTCTTTGGGCTCGACTCGGGCGAGGCGACCGCGGCCAGCGACATGTTCGACCTGATAACAGAAACGGACAAGCCGGTAACCGTTCGCATATGGCTCGAGGGAACGGACCCAAATTGCACTAATATGCTAAAGGGAGCTAACTATTCGGTTTCGATGCGCTTCGAGGGCATCGAGGAACAGTAGATATGCACGGCGGCCACCGGGCCGCGCACGACCTAGACAGACACGGTAGTAAGGGACATTATGCAATCTGTTAAAAAAGTCGCATCCATCGCGCTGAGCGTTGTCATGTGGATCATCATCCTGGTGGCGGCCCTGTATGCGTTTACCACGCTCGCCACGCGCGAGGACGGCAGCGTCTCTGACATCGCCGGCTTCACCCCGCTCGCCGTGCAGTCCGACTCCATGGCTCCCACGTTTAACAAGGGCGACCTCATCTTCATCAAAAAGTGCGACACCTCCAAGCTCGAGGTGGGCGACATCGTGACGTTCCATACCATCATCGACAACGAGTACGCGCTCAACACGCACCGCATCGCCGCCATCGACGAGGTCAACGGCATGCGCAGCTTTACCACCAAGGGCGATAACAACGACGTGGCCGATACGCACATCATCAGCGACGGCGACATCGTGGGCAAGTACGTGTTTGCGTTGCCGCAGATGGGCAAGGTCATGGACTTCCTGTCCAGCTCCATGGGCTTCCTCATTGTGATTGTGCTGCCCATGCTGTTGTTCTTTATCTACCAGGTGTATCACCTCATCGTGGTGGGCATGAACCTCAAGCGCGCTATGGCCGAGGAGGATCGTCTGGCCGCCGCGGCTGCCATCGTGGACGCCGAGGGCAAGGGTGACACTACCGTCACGGCCGATAACGCCGCCGAGCAGCTTGCCCAGGCCGAGGCCAAGCTCGAGGAAGCTCGTCGTTTAAAGGCCGAGGCCGAGGCGGCGATGAACGCGACCAAGCAGGAGGGTACCGACGGTGAGTGAGTTTCTGGGATTTGCCTGGGAGCTGCTGGCAAAGGTCGTCTACAACGTCGTTGCCGTCGTGAGCTCTATCCTTAACCTGCTGGTGTTTGGCTGGGTTGAGTACTTCAACATCTTTATGACCTACTTCACCACGTTTGACCTGGTGGGCAAGATCGGTGCGGTCATTCTGTTTGCCATGCTCATTGCGGTCCCCGTGCTGATCGTGGCCATCCTGGTTCACCGTTACCGTATCAACCGCCGCCTGCATCGCGACGACACGTCCAACAAGGCGCTCTATCGCGAGATCGGTCGCCTGAACAAGCAGGTGCTCGACCTGATGGACGAGAAGAACAAGCTGCTGGCGCTCAAGGTCAACGCCATGGGCGGCACCAAGCAGATTCCGTACGTGGGTGCCTCGGCCCTGGCCGACGACCACCTGCCCACGGTGGGCAACGTGGTGGGCGCCGCTGCGGGCGCGCCTGCGGGCGAGAGCGCCACGGCTGCCGTGGTGTCGGGCAACGCGTCGCTCGCGCTCGATGGCGCGGGCGTCAAGGACGCCGCAGCCGCCATGGCCAAGGCCACCGTTGAGGCCAAGACCCTAGCCGAGGAAAAAGAGATTGCGCAGGCCAACCGCTTCACCAAGTTGTCCCTTGTGGACCTTAAGTACCGCGACTGGGAATCGCCGGTCTACGACGATGCCATCTCGCTGGAGGACTTTGTCGACAGCTTCCGCGCGTTCGCCTGCAGCCAGATGAAGCTCTACTACACGCCTGAGGTCATCCGCCGCTTTGTGGCCGGCATGGCCGCCTCCAAGCTGCTGATCCTGGAGGGCATCTCGGGTACTGGTAAGACCTCGCTGCCCTACAGCTTTAGCCGCTATCTGGATAACCCCGCGACCATCGTGTCGGTGCAGCCGAGTTTTCGCGATCGCACCGAGGTACTGGGCTACTTTAACGAGTTCTCCAAGCGCTTTAACGAGACCGAGTTCCTCCGCGCCGTGTACGAGGCGGGCCTTCGCCAGGACCCGTCCATGATCGTGCTTGACGAGATGAACCTCGCCCGCGTGGAGTACTACTTTGCCGAGATCCTGTCGGTGCTCGAGATGCCCAGCCACGACGAGTGGGTACTCGATCTGGTCCCCACCCAGTGGGCCGCCGATCCCAAGGCTCTGCACGACGGCAAGCTCACCATCCCCGACAGCCTGTGGTTCATCGGCACGGCCAACAACGACGACTCCACCTTTACCATCACGGACAAGGTGTACGACCGTGCAATCCCCATCGAGCTCAACGAGCGTGCCGACGCGTTTGAATGCGAGCCGCACGAGCGCGTGCACGTGACGGCCGACCACCTGCAGTATCTGTTCCAAAAGGCTAAGGTCGAGTACGTGATCGACGACGAACTGCTCCAGAAGATGCACAAGCTGGACCAATACCTGCAGACCCGCTTTAAGCTGGCGTTTGGCAACCGTATCATCAAGCAGATGTACGACTTTATCCCCGTGTACGTGGCGTGCGGCGGCACCGAGCTGGGCGGCATGGACTACATCATCGCCCGCAAGGTGCTCAAGAAATTTGAGTCCATGAACGTGAGCTTTGTGCGCGACGAGATGAAGGGCCTGATCGAGTATATCGAGAAGACCTTTGGCGAGGGCGGTCTGCCCGATTCCGTCATGTACCTGCAGCGGATCCAGAACTTCTACTAATGCTGTAAGTGCGGGGCGGCGTGATGTCGCCCCGCCCCTTACCAATCGATCCAACCTATGGAGTAACCCATGTCCGAGACCATTCAGGACCTCTATACCAGCTTCTCCGAGCAGATGGAGCCCATCCAGGAGGACAGCCGCTATTTCCGCTATCTGTTTGAGATGGCGCAGGCCTCGGGCACCACGATCGAGCAGCAGCGCGAGGAACTCGTCAAGGTGGTGGACGAGGAATGGATCAGCATGATCGAGGACTCGCTCGACGCCATCAACACCATTATCGAAAAGCCGCGCCGCTTTATCACCACCGAGGAAGAGGTGGTGCCGGTCTCGCTCGCCAAAAAGATCAGCGCCGACAGTGTCCGTCACCTGAGCCAGAACACGCAGTTCCTGGCGCCGAGCGACGATGGTGGCGTCCACCCCACGCGCATCCTCAACGTCAATACCGTCGAGACGTACGACCTGTACGAGAACCGCTTTATCTACCACCTGATTCAGCGCCTGCTGACGTTTGTAGACAAGCGCACCGACGTGATCTTTTGGTCGACGGGCAACGAGATTCGCAACCGCTTTAAGATGCACAGCAAGATCGACGACGCGTACGAAGAGATCGAGTACAACGTCGAGATGACGGTCAAAAACCGCCAGAGCTTTGCCGAGAACGACGCCGACAACATGGACGTCTTTATGCGCATCGACCGCGTGCGTCGCCTGGTCATGGCGCTGCGCGGCGCGTCGTTCTGCCAGATCATGAACGGCTGCAGTGCGGTTCGCAGCCCCATCCAGCGCACCAACCTCATCATGAAGGACCCCAACTACCGCAAGTGCTACCAGCTGTGGCAGTTTATGGAGCGCTACGACAAGGTCGGCTACAACATCGACGTGCAGCAGCAGGCGCTGGCGTTCGATAACGAGTACATGGTGCAGATGTACACCAACCTCATCAACAACTACACCGTCTTTAGGAGCCTGACCGACGACGAGCGCAACCTGCAGGAACTCGAGAGCGTGCAACACGCGCCGGTGGCGCCCAAGTTTATTAAAGAGATCAAGGAGGTGCAGGTCGATAGCCCCGACCTGCCCGATGTTGAGGTCCGTCGCGTGTTTGTGGAGGAGGTCACGCAGGCCCAGCTCGATGCCGAGCAGGCGCTGGCCGAGGCGCGCGAGCAGATCGAGGAGCTGCAGGGCCAGGTGAAATCCTGGAAGGTGCAGGCGCACGCGTTGACCGACGAGCGCGACGACCTGGCCGACGAACTGGACGAGGCAAAGACGCGCGAGCTGGCGTTGACGCGGCGCGCTCAGGTGGCCGAGGCTGATGTTGAGGAGCTGCAAGGTTCGCTGGAGGATGTCGAGGCGGGCAAGAAAGCTGCCGAGGCCGACGCTGTCGAGGCGCGTGAGACTGCGGCGGCGCAGCTGGCACAGATGCGTGCCGAGGCCGATGCCGAGGTCGCGGCTGCTCACGCTGTTGCCGATGCGAAGGTTGCCGCCGCCGAGCAGGCGGCCTCCGAGCAGGTCGCGCAGGTCAAGAGCGACGCTACTGCAGCCTTGGCCGCCAAGACAGCCGCCGATGCCGCTGAGCTGCAGGCCGCCAAGGACGCAGCCGCGGCCGAGCTTGCCGCCGTGCGCGAGGTATCTGCCAAGGAGGTGGCCGAGCTGCATGCCAAGCTGGACGCCGCCAAGCTGCAGATCGAGGAAGTGCGGCTGGCGGCCGAGCGCGATGCCCGTGCCGCGCAGGAGGCTGCCGACGTCGCCGCGGCCGAGGCGGAGCAGAAGCTCGCCGACACCGTTGCCGCGGCCGAGGAGAAGGTTGCCGCCGCCCAGCAGGCCGCCGATGCTGCGATCGACGCCGCCCGTGCTGCCGCCGATTCTGCCGTTGAGCAGGCTACGGTGGATGCCAGCGAGAAGGTCGCCGCTGCCGCTGCCGAGCGCGATGCCGCCGCGCGTGCCGCCGCAGCCGAGCTCGAGGCAGGGGAGCGTATTGAGCAGGAACTCGCCGCCGCCAAGGCCGCGCACGAGCGCGAGCTCGAGGCCGCTCGCGCGGAGATGCAGCAACGCTTGGACTCGTTGGCACACGAGCTGGAGCAGTCCGAGCGCGATCGCGCCCGCGCCGAGCGCCGTGCCGAGGGCAACAGCCTGTCGCGCTATCTGCTGGCTCGCTTGCGCGGAGAGGCCGCCGAGGGCGATGTCGCCACGACCGTTGAGGGAGATGAGACCGACGTTTCGGCATCTGACGCCACTGACGTCGAGCCTTCCGCAAAGGACGACGACAAGTGATGAAGCACGTGCTCCGCGTGATCAACGTGCTGGCGACCGTGGTGATCCTGGTCGCCTTTGTGGTGTTGCTGCGCACGGTGTTCACGCCCGCCGGCGAGATCCCCACCATCATGGGCTATGGCTTTATGCGCACGCTGACCGGTTCGATGGAGCCGGCGATTCCCGTGCACTCGTTTATCGTCGTTGATACCGGCGACGGCCAGGCCTATCAGGTGGGCGACATCATCACCTTCCATTCGTCCGATGACGCGCTGGAGGGTTCGCTCAACACGCACCGCATCGTTGCCGTGGAGGCCGCCGCCGACGGCGCCCCGATCTACCGCACCAAGGGCGATGCCAATCCGGTCGAGGATGCCGCGCCCGTGCCCGCCGCCGACGTGGTGGGCCGCGTGGTCTTTGTCTCGGCAGGCCTGGGCGTTGTGGTGTCGCTGCTCACCAATCCGCTGCTGTTCTTTCCGCTCATCGTGGTGCCGCTGATCGTGCTGCTGGTGCTCGAAATTCGCCATATGGTCAAGACCACGCAAGAGGTGGCGCGCGCTGAAGACGAGGCTGCCCTGCGCGCGGCTGTGGAGCAGATTCGCGAAAAGCGCCGCCGCGAGCAGGAGAGCCAGGACAGCGCCAAGGAGCAGGTCGACGGCGAGCGTGCTGAGGGAAGTGCGGAAGCCAGCCCCCGCGCCTAGACGATTCCAACCGCTCGGCATAGCTCTTCGGTGCCTTTCGTCCCTGCAATTTGGATGCTCGTAGATGTTCCGAATCGCCCGCATTTCCGTATCAATATTCGTGCTACAGTTTGAGCGCTTTGTTGCCAATTGATTTCTGGGGAGTGGAATGGAACAGGAGCGCACAGCGCAGCGTGCACGTAAAAAGGCTTCGGTGCCGATGACGGCGGCGGCCGATTTTGTCGTGCCCGAGGGAACTGACGAGCTGAGCCGCAGCACCCGCCGCGCATGGCGCGACCGCCTCAACGATGCCCAGACGCGCAAGATGGCCCTGGGCACGCTCGCCGCGTTTGCCGGCGGTACGTTTTGGGGTTTTTCTGGCACCAGTGCCAGCTACCTCTTTGACGTGTGCCATATCGAGACATTTTGGCTGATGAGCGTGCGCCAAGTTATCGCTGGCCTGCTCTTTATGTTCGTCGTGCTCAGAAAAGATCGCGACCGCCTGGTCAGGCTGTGGACCACCCCTGCCGATCGCAAGCAGCTCATCCTATTTACAATCTTTGGCCTGCTGTTCAACCAGCTTTGCTATCTGTCAGCCGTGCGTCTGACCAACGCGGGCACCGCGACCGTCTTTCAGTGTCTGCAGCTGGTAGTAGTCATGGGGTATGCCTGCGTCACCGCGCATCGACTGCCGCGCACGCGCGAGGCGCTTGGCATTTTGCTCGCCTTGGGCGGAACGTTTTTAATTGCCACGGGCGGCGACCCTAGTACGCTCAGTATCTCGCCAATGGGCCTGCTCGCGGGCCTTTTGTGCGCATTGGGCGGTGCCTGCATAGCAATCATCCCTGCCGGAATCCTCAACAAATACGGCAGCTCGGTCGTCACGGGCTCGGCCATGCTTTCGGCGGGAATCGTGATGAGTATCTTTACCCAGCCGTGGGCGCACATGCCGGCGCTCGGCCCCTCGGGTGTCGGCGCGCTCGCGATATTTATTGTGGTGGGGTCGTTCTTCGCCTATATGTTCTACATGCAGGGCGTTAAGGAGATTGGATCGGTGCGCGCGAGCCTTCTTGGAACCATGGAGCCGGTTTCAGCCACCATCACCAGCGCCCTTATGCTGGGCACGGTGTTTTTGCCCACCGACCTAGCGGGTTTTGCCATGATCATCGCGATGGTGTTCCTGACGGTATAGCTCGCGCCGCTGCCAAGACAGAAAAGGTGTTGTGCCACATTTTCGCCAATTGATGTCCGTGTCTGGAGTTTAGCTGTCGATGCCCAAAATGCCATAAACTAGTAATGTTTTGGACTTTTTCATTGCGACTCAATTGCGAGGATTTTTTTATGGCTGGTAATCACTTTAAGGGCAGCGATAGCGGCCGCCCTGCAGTTCCGCCGCGTCCGAACGGGGCTGGTAAGGCCGGCACGCCGGGCGGCGCTGGACAGGGCGGTTCCGGTAAGCGCGTGTCCCCGGGCGAGACGGCGATGTTTACCGCTCTGTACGAGCAGTCTCAAAAGGCAAAAAAGACCGGCCGTGCAAGAGGGAATGTCTTTGCGGGCGGTGCAACCTCTACGTCGCAGCCGAGCGGGGCTCCTTCGGCACCTGCGAACAACGCAGGCGCTGCCAACGCCGCGAATACCGCCGGCAACGTTAATGCCGGCAAGGCCGCCAACAATATTCCCTCTTCCGGTGGCGCGGGGCTTACGGGTAACCTTGGCACGATTTACACCGGCGCCTCCGAGACTGGCACGTTCGCCCGCCTGGATGATGGCGGTGCCCAGTTTGCGGGCTCGGGTTCCAAGGAAGATTATTACGATTTTGGCTTGAACTACGGTAGCGACGCTTCGTCGAGTTCGACCTCTGACGGTCTGGTCCGTCATCGCCATCGCAAGGGCGAGCGCAAAAAGCGTCACACTGGCGCCATTATTGCCGCTGTAGTCGCGGTGCTTCTCGTTGCGCTTGGCGCAAGCGGCTTTATGCTGCTTAACTCGGCAAAGACCGTAAAGAGCGAAGCGAAGGAGGCTGTCGAGATCGTCGGTGGCCTTAAGGACAAGGTCACGTCGGGCGATTTTTCGACGCTGCCTGACGACGCGAAGAAGATTGACGAGCTCTGCGACAGCATGAAGGCGGAGACCTCGAGCCCGCTGTGGACGGCGGCTTCGTTTATCCCGGTGTATGGCGGCGACATCAATGCTGCCCGCACCATGATCGACGCCCTGTCCGATGTCTCGAGCAATGCGCTGGTTCCCATGGCCGATAACCTTTCGCAGGCCACGCCCGGCAAGCTGTTCCAGGATGGGACTATCAACGTGTCCGCGCTGCAGGCGGTCGCCGATTCGCTCTCCGATAGCTCGAAGGTGTTCAAGAGCGCCAACGAGAAGATCCAGGGCATTGGCGATACTCATATTTCCCAGGTGACCGAGCTGGTCGATAAGGCCAAGGACGGCTTTGCCACCCTCAACGGCGCGGTTGACGCGGCGGAGAAGGTCGCCCCCGTCCTTCCCCAGATGCTCGGCGCCAACGGCCAGACGCGCAACTACCTTGTGTACGCTATGAACAACGTCGAGATTCGTGCCTGCGGCGGCTTTGGCGGTTCGCAAGGTTTGATTTCAGTTACCGATGGCCAGATGTCGATCGGTGACTTTGTTCCATGTATTGCGCGTAGCAAAGACGAGGCGGTTGAGAGCGTCGACGAAGAGGACGAGGCACTGTTTGGTGACCACAGTAACCTGTACAACTCTGGTAACGCGTATTCGCCCGATTGGCCCCGCAACTCGCAGCGTGTCGCAGCCCTGTGGAAATCTCAATATGGCCAGGACGTTGACGGCGTCGTGGGCATTGACCCGGTGTTCCTGCAGTATCTGCTGGGCTTGGTCGGCAACGTGTCGCTGCCCGACGGAACGGTTGTCGACGGTACCAACGCCGCAAAGGTCCTCATGCACGATGTGTACTGGAACTATCCGGTCGAGGAATCGGACGGTATCTTTGCGGCTGTTGCCAGCGCCGCCTTCGACAAGATCCTTGGCGGTATCGGCGATGTCGATGTTACGAAGCTTGTCAGCGCCGTTGAGCGCGGTGCCGAAGAGGGCCGTCTGATTGCGTGGATGAAAAACGATGACGAGCAGAACGCTATCAAGGAGATGAACATCGACGCCTCGCTGCCCGATCCGGATGACCCGAGTGAAGATCCCGTTGCTGGTGTCTACTTTAACAACCTGAGCTTCTCCAAGCTCGACTGGTACCTGAATGCCGATACGCAGATTGGCCAGGGCATCAAGAACGGTGACGGCACATGCTCGTATCGCATCACCGTTACCCTGACGAACATCATGACGCAGGAGGAGGCCGGCAAGCTGCCCGACTACGTCGCGGCGAGCGCGCCTGATGCCGCGCGCGACGACGAACGTCTGAATGTCTCGTTGTTTGCCCCGACGGGCGGCAACATTACTGACCTGACCGTCGAGGGCACCCAGTTTGGTCTTGGCGCCGCTACGTGGCATGGAATCCCCTTCTATTCGGGCACCGTTGACCTGCATGCTGGCGAGACGACGACGATCACATATACGCTGACCACGTCAGCCGAGGCGGGGGACAAGCCGCTTACGCTGCGTCAGACTCCTACATGCCAGGCGGCTCGCGACAGCGCGTCGGCGTAGGGTTTTTCTGGTAGCGCAGATAATCGAGTACCATTTTGGGGCGGACAGGCAATCTGTTCGCCCCTATTTTGTAAGGAGAGCGCATGAAGTACTTTGGCACCGACGGCTTTCGCGGTGAGGCTAACGTTGGGCTGACGGTAGAGCACGCTTATAGGATTGGCCGTTTTGTGGGCTGGTATTACGGCGCCAACCGCGAGCGCAAGGCGCGCGTCATCGTGGGTAAGGACACGCGTCGCTCGAGTTATATGTTCGAGGCGGCGCTGGTGAGTGGCCTGGTCGCGAGCGGTGCGGACGCCTATATGCTGCACGTGATCCCCACGCCGGGCGTAGCGCATCAGACCGTGGAAGGCTGCTTCGATTGCGGCATCATGATCAGCGCGAGCCACAACCCGTTTTGCGATAACGGCATTAAGCTCGTCAATAGCGACGGTTTTAAGATGGACGAGGACGTACTGGAGCTCATCGAGGACTGCGTCGATGGCAAGAGCGAGGTGCCGCTGGCCACGGGCAACCACATCGGCGCCACGGTGGACTACATGCAGGGCCGCAACCGCTACATTGCCTCGCTCATCGCCAGCGCGAACTTTTCGCTGCAGGGCGTCAAGATCGGCATCGACTGCGCCAACGGCTCGGCGTCCTCGGTGGCCAAGCCGGTGTTCGACGCGCTGGGCGCCGACGTGCGCGTGATCAATGCCGCGCCCGATGGTTTTAACATCAACGTCGACTGCGGCTCCACGCATATGGAGCGTCTGCAGCGCCACGTGGTGGAGCAGGGCCTGGACGTGGGCTTTGCCTATGACGGCGATGCCGACCGCTGCCTGGCCGTGGACGAGCGCGGGCGCGTGGTCGATGGCGACCAGATCCTGTACGTGTGCGGCGTGTACCTGAACAAGCACGGTCGCCTTTCGGGCGGTACCGTGGTTCCGACGATTGCCAGCAACTTTGGCCTGATCAAGTCGTTGGAGCTTGCCGGCCTAAGTGCCGTGACCAGCGGTGTGGGCGACCGTCACGTGTATGCCAAGATGCGCGAGGGCGGTTACAGCCTAGGCGGCGAGCAGACGGGCCATACGATCTTTGGCGATATCGAGCGCACGGGCGACGGCATTATGACCTCGCTGCGCGTGATGGAAGTGATTCGTGCCGAGCGCGAGACGCTCTCGCAGCTCACGGCTCCGTGCAAGCTGCTGCCGCAGGCGCAGGTGGCCGTGCGCGTGGCGGACAAGGACGCCGCGCTCGAGAACATGGGCGTGCAGAACGCCATCGCCGAGGCCGAGGCTGCGCTGGCAGGCGAGGGCCGCGTGCTCGTACGCAAGAGTGGAACCGAGTCGGTTATCCGCGTGCTGGCCGAGGCGCCCGACCAAGCATCCGCCGATGCCGCCATGAAGCGCATTGCCAACGCGCTCGAGGCTTTATAGCTACGCGGTTTTACCAAACCGCGTAGCTGCTCGACGCTGCAAACGGCCCCAAGCGGCAATCTGACGCTCAATTTCAAGGGCGCGACCAGAAGGTCAGCGCCCTTTCATTTCACGTCACCTTGCTCGCTTAGGGTCGTTTTCGCTGACGTTGCCAAGACATTGGCGTCAACATAGTTGGCGTTGGCGATGGCGTGCTGGTCAATCCTTACAGCTCGTACAGTGTGGTGAACTTGTCCTGCAGGTAGCTGCAGTAGTAGCGGGCGTCAAAGGCCATGCCGCAGGCGCCCTTGATGAGTTCCGGCGCGTCTTTGGCGCGGCCCCACTGCCAAATGTGTTCGCCCAGCCAGGCGCGGACGGGCGCCAGATCGCCGCTCGCGCAGGCACCGGTAAGGTCGACGCCGTCGCGGCACATGGCCGGCACAAACATGGCATCGTAGGCGCTACCCAGCGCATACGTGGGGAAGTAGCCAAACGAACCGCCGCTCCAATGCGTATCCTGCAGGCAGCCGTGCGTGTCGTCGGGAACGGGAATGCCCAGGTACTCGTCCATAAAGCGGTTCCAAAGCGCGGGGATGTCCTTGGCCGCAGCCTCGCCGGCAAACAGCATACGCTCAATCTGGTAGCGCACCATAATATGCAGCGGATAGGTGAGCTCGTCGGCCTCGGTGCGGATCAACGACGGCTGCGCGATGTTCACGGCGCGGTAGAGCGTGTCTTCGTCGACGTCGCCGTAGACCTCGGGCGCGTGACGACGCAGCACCTCGAGCAGCGGGCCCATAAAGGCGCGGCTGCGACCCACGGTGTTCTCGAAAAAGCGGCTCTGGCTCTCGTGGATGCCCATGGAGGTGCCGCTCTCCAGGCAGGTGCGCGCGTAGGCGGGATTGACGCCCAGCTCGTACATGGCGTGTCCCGCCTCGTGGATGATGCTGTAGACGTTGGAGATGCAGTCGTCCTCGTAGATGTGCGTCGCGATGCGCGCATCACCCACGGCAAAGCCCTCGCTAAACGGATGCTCGGTAAAGGCAAGCGTGGTGTCGTCCAGGTCCAGGCCGACAAGCTTCATAAGGTCGAAGCTCATGGCGCGCTGGGCAGCCTCGGGCACGTGGGCGTGCAAAAAGTCGGCAGCCGGCTGCTGGCCGCGCTCGCCGATGGCGTGCACGAGCGGCACGACCGTGGCCTTGACCTCGTCGCAAAACGCGTCGAAGCTCTTGGCGGAAAGGCCGCGCTCGTACTGGTCGAGCCAAACGTCGTATGGATCGCGCTTGGGGTCCATGAGCTCGGCCTGATGCTTAAGTTGGGCGACGATTCTATCCACATAGGTCTCAAAGCTCGCCCAGTCGTTGGCTGCCTTGGCCTTGCGCCACACGGCGTCCGCCTCGCAGGTGAGCCTGGTCCAGGCCTCGGCTTCTTCGGTGGGGATGGCACTGGCCTCACGTTGATCGCGGCCGAGCACACGGATCTCGTCGAGCAGCTGAGGGTCGTCGATTTTGCCGCCGGCGACGGTCTCGCGCGCTAACGAGCGTACGAGCTCAACGGACTTCTCGCTGGTCAGCAGCTTGTGATGCTCGCCGGCAAGCGTGCCCATGGCGTCGGCACGCGCTGCTGCGCCGTTGGCGGGGGCAATGGTCGCGCCGTCAAACTCGGCAATCTTGAGCAGGTACTCACGAGTCCACAGCTTGCCTTCGAGCTTGCGGAATTTTTTGACGGCCTTATCGACCTTCATGCCTTTGGATGTCTTGCCCGCTGCAGGCTCGGCCTTCTTATCGAGTTTCTTTCCCATACCATATCCTTGATCTCGTGAGCCGAGCGCTTCGGGTGGGCGCGCGGCCAGTTTGCACAGCTACCTGCCTTGTACCCAGTGCGAACAAAACGGAACGCGGCGATGCACACGCAGAATGTGTTATCCTATAGCCCAATGCGTTGACGGAGAGGGTTTTGCCCGCCGCGTCGCCGGCAAGAGAGGGAAGGTCATGGGCTGCGAGCCTTCCTGCGGTGACAAGGGCCAAGCGTTCACTCCCGAGCAGCGACCTCAACGGGCACGCGGCCAGCGGCGGCGAAGCCCCAGTAGGGAAGCCGTGAGCCTCGCGACAAGGGGCACAGAGTGGGCGCGGCGGGCCAGACATCCGCCGGGTCAAACAAGGTGGTACCGCGGAATTCAACCGTCCTTGGGCAATGCACATGCCCGAGGGCGGTTTTTTTGTTACCGAACCGGGCCGCACATCCGCAGCTCCGGGTGGCTCCAGCCGCCGCGGCAAGTGGATGCGCGAGAGACGAAAGGGAAGACATGAGTCTGATTGATGATCTGGTCAAACTCGAGGAAGAGGCCAAGGAGCTCGTCGCAGGCGCCGATGACGCCGCCAAGCTCGAGGCTGCGCGTGTTGAGCTGCTCGGTCGCAAGGGTCGTATCACCGGCTTGATGCGCATGATGGGCAAGCTCGCCCCCGAGGATCGTCCCGTGATGGGCAAGCGCGCCAACGAGATGCGCCAGCTGATCGAGGGCATGCTCGACGAGCGAAACACCGAGATGAAGGCCGCCGCCCTCAAGCGCGCACTCGAGCACGACGCCGTCGACATCACGCTGCCGGGCATCCGTCCGCAGATCGGCCACCAGCACCTGATCAAGCAAATCATCGAGGAGGCCGAGGACATCTTCTGCGGCATCGGCTACACCGTCGAGTCCGGCCCCATGGTCGACACCTCTTACTACAACTTCACCGCGCTCAACGCTCCCATGGATCACCCGAGCCGCTCGGCCCGCGATACCTTCTACGTGGTCGACAACAACCCCGGCAGCGTCGCGCACCCCGAGGCTCACGCCCACGGCGAGTCCGACGTGCTGCTGCGCACCCAGACTTCGGGCGTGCAGATCCACACTATGGAGTCGCAGAAGCCGCCCATCTACATGATCTGCCCGGGCACCGTCTACCGTCCCGACACGGCCGATGCCTGCCACCTGCCGCAGTTCAACCAGATCGAGGGCCTGGTCGTCGACGAGGGCATCACCTTTGGCGACCTGAAGGGCACGCTCGACTACTTTGTTAAGTGCATGTTTGGCGAGGATCGCAAGACGCGTTACCGCCCGCACTTCTTCCCCTTCACCGAGCCCAGCTGCGAGGTGGACGTGAGCTGCCACGTGTGCGGCGGCAAGGGCTGCAACTTCTGCAAGCACAGCGGCTGGATCGAGATCTTGGGCTGCGGCATGGTCGACCCCAACGTCCTGATCAACTGCGGCATCGATCCCGAGAAGTACACCGGCTTCGCCTTTGGCATTGGCGCCGAGCGCGTCGCGGCCCTGCGCTACGACCTGCCCGACCTCAGAACGCTCATGACTGGCGATATGCGCTTTTTGAATCAGTTCTAGGCCCGGCGGCTTTCCCAAGCACCGCACCTTGCCTTTCAATCGTCGGTTGCGTACCTAAGTACGCGGCCCTCCTCTTTCAAGGCAATCTGCGGCACTTGGAAAACCCGTCTCCGTTGCAGTTTTCCGGCTCAAAGCCGCATTTATGAAAGGAGACCAGTTAGATGCGCGTTTCTTACGACTGGCTCAAGACCATGATCGATATTCCGGAGGATCCCAAGACCCTTTCGGACGAATATATCCGTACCGGCACCGAGGTCGAGGCGATCGACACCGTGGGCGAGTCCTTCGACCACGTGGTGACTGCCAAGGTGCTCACCAAGACCCCGCACCCCGATAGCGACCACATGTATGTGTGCTCGGTCGACGTGGGTGACAAGAACCTCGACGCTGGCGGCAATCCCGCTCCGCTGCAGATCGTCTGCGGCGCGCAGAACTTCGAGGCCGGCGACCACATCGTCACGGCCATGATCGGCGCAGTCCTGCCCGGCGACGTCAAGATCAAGAAGAGCAAGCTTCGCGGCGTCGTGTCCATGGGCATGAACTGCTCTGCGCGCGAACTCGGCCTGGGCGGCGACCACTCCGGCATCATGATCCTGCCCGAGGATACGCCCTGCGGCATGCCGTTTGCCGAGTACGTGGGCTCGAGTGATACTGTGCTCGACTGCGAGATCACGCCCAACCGTCCCGATTGCCTGTCCATGATCGGCATGGCCCGCGAGACCGGCGCCATCTTCGACCGTGATTTCCACGTTGAGCTGCCCGCCATCAAGATCGAGACCGGCCGCGCGACCGACGACGAGCTTTCGGTCGAGATTGCCGACGAGGGCCTGTGCGACCGCTATGTCGCCCGCATCGTGCGCAACGTGAAGGTCGGCCCGTCGCCCGACTGGATGGTCAAGCGCCTCAATGCCCTGGGCGTGCGCCCGCACAACAACATCGTCGACATCACCAACTATGTGATGATGCTCACCGGTCAGCCGCTGCACGCCTTTGACCTGGACACCTTTGCCGAGCGCGATGGCCACCGCCGCGTGGTGGTTCGCGCCGCCCAGCAGGACGAGAAGTTCACGACCCTCGACGGCGAGGAGCGCGTGCTCGACGCCGGCATGGGCCTTATCACCGACGGCGAGCGCCCCGTGGCGTTGGCCGGCGTTATGGGCGGCATGGATTCCGAGATCGAGGACGACACCGTCGACGTGATGGTCGAGAGCGCCTGCTTCAACGCCGGTCGCACCTCGCACACCAGCCGCGACCTGTCGCTGATCTCCGACGCCTCCATTCGCTTTGAGCGCCAGGTTGACGAGACCGGCTGCGTGGATGTCGCCAACGTTACCTGCGCGCTCATCGAGAAGATCGCCGGCGGCGAGGTTGCTCCCGGCTATGTCGATGTTTTCCCCGCGCCCAAGACCATCGACAGCATCAAGCTGCGCCTGGCCCGCGTGCATGCCATCTGCGGTGCCGACATCGAGCCCGACTTTATCGAGCGTTCGCTTACCCGTCTGGGCTGCACCGTCGAGCGCGACGGCGAGGACTTTATGGTTACCCCGCCGAGCTTCCGCCCAGACCTGCCGCGCGAGATTGACCTGATCGAGGAGGTCCTGCGCCTATGGGGCATGGGCCGCGTGACGGCGACAATCCCGGCTGCCAAGAACCACATCGGCGGCCTGACCCGCGAGCAAAAGCTCACCCGCAAGGTCGGCGAGATCCTGCGCGCCTGCGGTCTTAACGAGACCACGACCTTTGGCTTTGCCGCCCCGGGCGACCTGGAGAAGATCGGCATGTCCACCGAGGGCCGCGGCTGCCCCGTGGTGCTCATGAACCCGCTGGTGGCCGAGCAGACCGAGATGCGCCGCTCGCTGTTGCCGGGCCTACTGCAGTCCGTTGCCTATAACGAGGCCCACGGCACGCCCAACGTGCACCTGTACGAGGTCGGCAGCCTGTTCCATGGTCGCGAGAATGCCAGCCTGCCCAAGGAGACCAAGTCCGTCGCGGGTGTGCTCTCGGGCCAGTGGAGCGAGCAGTCCTGGAACATGAAGTACCGCAAGCTGCGCTTCTTCTTTGGCAAGGGCATCGTCGAGGAGCTGCTTGCCCAGCTGCGCATCGAGAAGGTTCGCTTCCGTCCCGTCGAGGGAGAGGGCTATGCTTTCTTGCAGCCGGGTCGTGCGGCCGAGGTTCTGTCCGGCGGAACCGTGCTGGGCTGGGTCGGCGAGATTCACCCCGAGGCGCGCGAGGCGATGGGCATCGATGAGGTCGTCGTTGCCTTTGAGCTCGACTTGAACAAGCTGATCAAGGGCGCCCGCAACCAGGAGAACTATCGCGAGTTCTCGCAGTACCCGGCTGTTGAGCATGACCTTGCCATTGTGGTCGACAACTCCGTGACCTGTGAGGATCTTGAGCGCCGCATTACGAGCGCCGGCGGTAAGTTGCTCGAGGGCGTGCGCCTGTTCGACGTCTACCGCGATCCCATCCGCATCGGCAAGGGCAAGAAGTCCATGGCCTTCGCGCTCACGTATCGCTCGGACGACCACACGCTTACCAGCGAAGAGGTCGAGAAGGCGCACCAGAAGATCGTCACCAAGGTGTGCAAGGGCGTAAACGGCGAAGTCCGCTCGTAATCTTTGCTGTTCGGAACCCGCCCCCTGCGGGGTTTTCACGGCAACGTCCTCGCCACTTCGCGGCTGCGGGATGTTGCCTTAGAAAACCCCTCTCGGGGGCGGGTTCCTGCGTTAACCTTGTTGCGAGCGGATCGCACCTTCTTCCGGGTGACCGGAAAGTTGGGAGTGCATGGGCCCTTTATTGGGCGGTGCGTGGACCTGGGCTAATAACGTACGTATTGCAAGGGCGTGCTGCGTTGTGGGCGGTGCGCCTTTTTGTTAGTATGCAGAGTCGGTGTTACGGATTGTTGGAAACGTAACACACAACGTTCTGATTGAGAGGGCTCATGCATATTCCCGATAATTATCTGTCCCCGCAGACCGATGCCGTTATGGCGGTGGCGATGGTCCCCGTTTGGGTCCATTGCATCAAAAAGGTACGCGCCACGCTCGATCGCGAGCACATGGCGTTCCTGGGCATTTGCGCCGCATTCTCCTTTTTGCTCATGATGTTCAACGTGCCGCTGCCTGGCGGCACCACTGGTCACGCTGTTGGTGGCGCGCTCATCGCGCTGCTGCTAGGCCCCGAGGCTGCTGCCATTGCAGTCTCGGTCGCACTCGCACTGCAGGCGCTGCTGTTTGGCGACGGCGGCATCCTGTCCTTTGGCGCCAACTGCTTTAACATGGCTTTCGTGCTGCCGTTTGCCGCTGCTATCGTATTCCGTGCGCTCAACAGCCGTTTGCACGACAAGAGCTGGGGCACCTCGGTTTCGGCCATCGTAAGCGGCTGGGTCGGCCTGTGCCTGGCGGCCCTGTGCGCGGCGGTCGAGTTTGGTATTCAGCCCATGCTCTTTACTAACGCTTCGGGCGCGCCGTTGTACTGCCCCTTCCCGCTGTCCATTGCCATTCCGGCCATGATGATTCCGCATATGTTGGTTGCCGGCGTGGTCGAGGGCGTGGCGACGGCCGCCATCTACGGTTTCATTAAGAAGACGGCGCCGAGCGTTATCGTCGGGTCCGAGGCCGTCGATGGCCAGCTTGCTGCCGAGGGCACTGCTGCCAAGAAGACCTCGCTGATCCCCACGCTCATCCTGGTCGCCGTGCTTGTCGTGGCCACGCCGCTGGGCCTGTTGGCCACGGGTGACGCCTGGGGTGAGTGGGACGCCGAGGGCGCCGCGACCGCCGTTCAGGAGGCTGGCGACGACAGCCTGCAGGCTTCGGTCGGCCTCGATGCCCCGACCTTTGCCGACACCCTGCCCACGGGCGATTATCTGCAGGCCTATTCCGAGGAGCAGGGTCTTGGCTTTGCCGGCCAGGCTGCCATGTATATCCTCTCGGGCGTGATTGGCGTGGCGGTGCTGACCATCGCATTCCGCCTGGTCTCGCTGACGGTCAAGGAAAGCGGTGCTCATGGCAATAGCCGAGCTGCCTAGCTGGCTTACGGTCGAGCAGCGTTACGAGCCCGCGGGGGCTCGGCATCGTGTAATGCAAAAGAATGTCCTGCACCTGGCGAGCCTGCTTGAGCGGGTTCGCCTGGGTGGAGGCGCGAACGAGGGCGGGTCGATGGTCGACCGTGCCCTTTCTTGCGTTTCGGCTCCGGTGCGCCTGGTGGGGATGTTCGTCTGCGTTCTGTGCGTGTGCCTGACGCAGAGCCCGCTGTACCTCATGTTGATGGCGGCTATCGCGTTGGTGCTGGTCGCGGTGCGCCCTGTACGCGGGCTGTGCGCTACCTTTGTGCCGGCGTTGGCTGCCGCGGGGTTTGCCGTGGTTTTGGCGCTGCCTGCCCTGCTGCTGGGTGCTTCCGCCACGGGCGCCATGCTCAAGATTGCACTCAAGACGTTCATTAACGTGTCGCTGGTGCTGGGCGTTTCGTGGACGCTCACCTGGAGTCGCATGTCGGCGGCGCTTAAGATGCTGCGCCTGCCCGACGAGGTCATCTTTACCTCTGATATGGCACTCAAGCATATCGAGGTGCTGGGATGCACGGCGCACTATCTGTGCGAATCGGTCATGTTGCGCAGCGTTGGCCGTGCGCCTGAGGGATTTTCGCGTACCGATTCGATCGCGGGTATCATGGGCATGACCTTTATCAAGGCGATGGAGTGCAGCCACGCGATGGACGAGGCTATGCTCTGCCGCGGCTTTGCCGGTGCGTACCCGGCGCCCGGGCGGAGCGGCTTTGGCTGGCGCGATGCGGTTTATGCGGCCGTCGTGGTGCTGCTCGCCGCGTTGTGCGCGGTGCTGTAGCGCGGGCGGCCGAGCCGTCGATGTGGATAGGGAAGGGCGACGTTTTGGCAAACGATACGAATGGCGTGATGGGCGCGAGCGGTGCTACTGGCGCCAAGAGCGTGCCGCTCATCGAGTTTCGCGACGTGGTGTTCTCCTATGCGGGGCATACGGTTGTCGATGGTGTGTCGCTGCAGGTCGATCGTGGTGAACTCGTTGCCCTACTCGGTCCCAACGGCTGCGGTAAGACGACGATTATGCGCCTTATTAACGGCCTTGAACTCGCGGACGCAGGGATATACCTGTTTGGCGGGCACGTGATCGATGCGGCGTTTCTAAGGGATTCCGCGGCCGCTCAGCGGTTCCATCAGCGCGTGGGCTTTGTGTTCCAGAATGCCGACGCCCAGCTGTTCTGCGCTACGGTGGGCGAGGAAGTTGCTTTTGGCCCCGCGCAGATGGGGCTGCCGACAGACGAGCTCGAGCGCCGCGTCCGCGATGCCATGGAGCTGTTCCAGGTTGCCGATCTGGTCGATGCCTCGCCCTATCAGCTTTCGGGCGGGCAAAAGAAGCGCGTGGCGCTGGCTGCGATCGTGTCGATGAACCCCGATATCTTGGTGCTCGACGAGCCCACCAACGGTCTCGATGAGGACTCGTGCGACATCGTAGTCAACTTTTTGCTGGCCTACGTTGCTGCCGGTAAGACGGTTTTGATGAGTACGCACCATCAAGATTTGGTGCGCCGCTTGGGGGCCCGTGCCATCTATATCGATCGATATCACCATGTGGTCGAGGCGCCTTCGCCGTCGTATGGAACCGAGAGCGGTGCTGCGGAATAGTTGCTGCGTAGGGGATGCGTAGCCGCCCGCGCGGCTTTGCCGTGATGGTATAGTTATCCAGGTTTTTTATGGGGGTGGCTATGCCAAGCTGGAACATTCATATCGCTCAGACGGAGCGTTTGCTGGAGCGCACCAGTGCGCTTGCCGATAGCGTGCGTGATCGCAATGCCTTTTTGTTTGGTTGCGTGGTTCCGGACATTTTTGTGGGCTATATGGTTCCCGGCATTGCCGATCCCATCCCGTACCGCATTACGCACTTTGCCAAGCCCGAGCCTATCCCTAAGCCTCGTGAGCATGAGTTCTGGGATACCTATGTGGCACCGTTGCTTAAAGGCGCACCCGCGGGCGAACCTGCTGAGGCTACCTCGATTGTCGAGGAGCGCGAGCGACTGAACCGCGTGCACTATCCTCAGCGCTACAGGGATGCCGAGCCGGTTGTCGGTCCCGGCGCCTGTGAGTTCTCGCTTGCGTCCGAAGATGTGGCGCAGTCGCTGCTCGATTTAACGCTGGGCGTCTGGTCGCATCTGGTGGCCGACACGGTATGGAACACGCGTGTGAACCAGTATCTGGAAGCGCACGGCGGCAAGCCGTGCGAGGAATTCCGCATTAAAAAGCAAGGCGACTTTGACTGGTTTGGCAAGACGCTGGGCATCGTTTCCATTCCGCGTGCGACCGATCGCCTCTATACCGCTGCGACGCGTTTTGGGCAGTATCCCATCCATAAAGAATATGTGCTCAAGACTATCGGCGTCATGCACGAGATTGTACGCGAAAACCCCGGCGAGCCCGATCATCCGCCGTATCGCCTGCTAACCGAGGAGTTTTTCGATGCAACGTTTACCGAGGTCATCGAGCTAACCGAGGCGGGATTTGCGGTTCGCGTTGCTGCTTCTGACGTTCCCGCAGTCCCCCTGATCGCTAGCTGCTAGCTGGCCGGCTTGACGGCGAACAGCTCATCCCAATCGACCAATAGCTCCCGCCGCAGGGCATCTTCGGTGGTGCGTTCCTGATCGGTCTTTGGGATGTAGGGGAGCCCTGCCTTTTTATGGATGAGTTCGGCGATGTTGTTAAAGCTCTTCGTGTCTTTGATTTGCTCATAGGTTATCTGGATAACGTCATAGCCCATGCTTGTGAGGGCGGTGGTGCGCTCGGCATCGGAGAGACTTGCGGCTTCGCCATCGTGGGCGGAGCGGCCTTGGCATTCCAAGATGACGCCCATGCTGTCGGTGTTGCTCTCGATGAGGATATCGGCGTAGCAGCAGGTTTTGTCATACAGTGAGCGCGCGGCGTCGCTGAGTGGGATGCGCACGTTGTTTGCGATGTTGATACCCATGCCGCCCTCGTTGCGGGGGAGCGAGACAAGTATGGAGGTCTGTACTTCGAAGGGCGAGGCGGTCTGCCCCGTCATGTGCTCGGCCGCCCAGCGCAGTTGTTTAACGCCGCGCAGGCCTGCAGCCTGCTTGGCGAACGCGGCGATATCCGCCGCGCTGAGGAGCGGCGGGCGCTTCCACAAATTGGTGTCATTGCCCTTGGTGTCGACAACACGCTCCCAACCGCAGTTGGGTGGAATGAGCTTAAGCGAAATGGCTTCATCGAGTTGTTGTTGCGTTCGCTCGCAGGGCTTAAACACTGCAAAGGAGCCGCACATCTCGTGGCAAGCCATGAGTAACTGGTTGCGTGAGACCTGCGTAGCAAGGCTGAGCAGCGTAAACTCGGGCGACGTGACATCAAATCCATGTTCAGTTTGCCTAAACGACCCGGGAGGCGGCTCTTGGGTCAGGAGGTGCGATTTAAACAGGCTTCGCGACCCGGATTGTACTCGAGTGAATACAAGCCTGTGAAGCGGTGCGTGAAGCAGGTCTTTTACAACTGCATGACTTCCGAGGCCGCAACATCTGCGATCCATATTGCCAAGGCTAATGGCGGGGTAAAGCCCTAATACCTGCGGCGGGATACGGTGATAGTAAAAAGCGGATTGACCGCATAGCGTCAGGTCCATGATATCCTCCTGGTCGAAATGTGCTTTTGGACCGTGCGATGCCAGCGTCAATTCGGAAGTATGCGGCAAAATCTGAACCCTGTGAGCAGACCTGGCTTTTGAGGCCAGTTTATCAGGCATTTTGGTGCGAAAAAACGGGGTGTGCTCGGAGGTCTCAGAATTTGCCGCATACTTCCGAAAACGCGGTCGATCTGGCTCTTGCTAAAACGATTTAGCAGCGTCGGGTAAGGTGTGGTTTCGCCATCGGGCGAACACTTTTAGCGCTTGGGACTTTATTTTTGGGCCTCGAAAGGTGGATTTCGCGCTTTTGGTAAAGAAATGGGTGCGTGTTTTGCCGTGTGCCGGCATTGACACAGAAAAAGGGC
>URKH01000027.1 GCA_900548255.1 uncultured Collinsella sp.
CGTAGCCCGAGACGGTCCCGGGCTGACAATTTCGACTGTAATGGACGTTCTTAAACGACTAGTCATTCAAGAACGTCCCCAATGACTACATGAAAGCGCCCCCAAGCGGATGTGCTTGAGGGCGCTTCTTGCTTGCGAGGTTATGACTCGATGTAGTCCTTGAGCTTGCTCGAACGGCTCGGGTGACGGAGCTTGGCCAGGGTCTTGGACTCGATCTGGCGGATACGCTCGCGCGTGACGCCAAACTCGCGGCCGACTTCCTCGAGCGTGCGGGGATGCCCGTCGACAAGGCCAAAGCGCAGCTCGATAACCTTGCGCTCACGATCGGCAAGCGAGTCGAGCACCTGAGTGAGCTGCTCCTGCAGCATGGAGAAGCTGGCGGCATCGGGCGGAACGATAGCCTGGGAGTCCTCGATAAAGTCGCCCAGCTGGGAATCCTCTTCCTCGCCGATGGGGGTCTCGAGCGACACGGGCTCCTGCGAGATCTTCTGGATCTCGCGGACGCGGTCGGCGCTCATGTCCATCTCGGCACCGATCTCCTCGGGGGTCGGGTCGCGACCCAGGTCCTGAAGGAGCTGGCGCTGCACGCGGACGAGCTTGTTGATAGTCTCAACCATATGCACGGGAATACGGATGGTACGGGCCTGATCGGCAATGGCGCGCGTAATGGCCTGACGGATCCACCACGTGGCGTACGTGGAGAACTTAAAGCCCTTCTGGTAGTCGAACTTCTCGACGGCGCGGATCAGACCGAGGTTGCCCTCCTGGATCAGGTCAAGGAACAGCATGCCGCGGCCGACATAGCGTTTGGCGATGGAGACGACCAGACGCAGGTTTGCGCTGATGAGTGCCTGCTTGGCTTCGAGGCCCACGTTCTCAATGCGCGTAAGACGACGCATCTCGGCACGCGTGAGCTCGAGCTCGCCGGCATCGGCAGCCTCGAGCTTCTCGGTGGCCTCGAGACCGGCCTCGATCTTCATGGCCAAATCGACCTCTTCGGAGGCGGTCAGCAGGTCGACCTTGCCGATCTCCTTGAGGTACATACGAACCGGATCGCCGGTCAGCATCACCGTGGAGGCATCGATGCCACGCACGCGGGAGCGTGAACGGGACGTGCGCACGGTGCGCTTCTTCTTGCTCTTGGAAGAACCCATCTCGGCATCGGCCTGACGGGCCATCTTGAGCTCGTGATCGTCGAGCGAGCCGGAATCGTGCTCGTCGTCGTCATCGAAATCGTCGGTATCGGTATCGTTATCGTCATCGTCGACGTCCATGGGGGCGTCGTCGTTACCGCTCGCGGAGATAATCTGGATGCCGCTGTTGCGCAGCGCGGAATACACCGCGGTGAGCTGCTCGTCAGAAACATCGATATCCTTCAGGGCGACCTGAATCTCGTCCTCGGTTACCGAAGTCCTGTTTGAGCCGTTGCCCATGAGCTTTGCAACGTAGGATTCCAGCCCAGTACCCGTGCTCTCAGTCTTTTTTGGCACAGATTCTCCCTTCATAGTCCACAGGACTCAATACTTTAGCACACACATAGGCGTCTATACCCAAAAAGAGGACTGGATATAGGCGAGAATACGCTGGTTGACCACAACATCTAGGCCTGTTCGGTGCCTGCGGCCTCCAGACCGATCAAACGGAACGGGTCCGCCACGCCGCCGATAGACTTTTGCAGCTCGCGTTGACGCTGCGAATCCTGCGCGGCCTGCACGGTCAACGCGCGACGGGCCTCATCATCGAGCGAACGGTCCTGGCGCAGCTTGGCCTGTGCGGCACGCATGCGGCGCTTGATGGTGTAGAGCTCGAGCGTATCGAGCATGAACACGATGTTCGTCTCGGTGGGGTGCTTGCTCGTCGCGGAGATGCGCCCGGCACTCACAAGCGTTGCCGCCTCGGGACAGACCGAGCGCGCCGCATCCATGCAGGCTGCAGGATCGGTTCCCGGCGGCGTTGCCAGAACGGCCCATGCGATGGACTCGTGACGTGGGTCAACCCACTCGATAGAGCAGATGCGGTCGGCATACGTGCGGAACAGGTCGGGGTAGCTCGTGAGCATCGTCAACAGCTCGCGCTCCCCTGCCAAGGACTTGCGCTCAAGATCAGTAAGAACCATCGGCGCCGCCGCAGCCGGAGCGCCCGAACCATCAGTCACAGGCACAGCACCCATACCATCAGGCACATCGATCGGCGGCAGGTCGTCGACGACCTCCACGGGCGCGGCACCGTAGGCATCGAGCGGGACGTAGCCATACGGCTCTTCTTCGACCGGCGCGGACACCGGCGGCGTCGCGCCCGATGCCCAAGCACCGCGAGATGCCCCCTGCGAACCAGACGTCCGACCGCCCGCGCTACCAGAGCGCTCGGCTTGCGCCCGCTGGCGTTCATAGTTCTGCTCACGACGTCGTTCCGCATCTTCGCGCTTGGCGACATCGCGAAACACGCGACCCGAACTCGCGCGAACCGTCTCCAGATCCAAACCCAGCAGATCGGCAATCTGGATAAAGTATGTGTCGATCATATAGCTATCGCGCAGCGGATAGATAAGCGTCAGCGCATCTTCCAGCGCCTTGGCACGACCGCCCGGCGTGGTGATGTCACTCGACTCCTGCAGCGAACGGTAGACAAAGTCCATGAGCGGCTCGGCAGCGTCGATGCGCGCCTGAAGCTCCTGTCCACCATGCGCCGTGATGAACTCCATGGGGTCGTTGCCGTCGGGCAGCACCACGCAGCGCAGGTCCATCGAATCCTGCTCGATAAATTGAATCGCGCGACGGGCGGCCTTCTGGCCCGCGGCATCGCCATCGAACATATACACGATACGCTTGGCAAAGCGGGTGAGCGTCTTGACGTGATGCTCCGTGAGCGCGGTGCCCAGCGTGGCGACAACGTTTTTGATCCCCGCCTCCCAGCAGGCGATACAATCGGTATAGCCCTCCACCACGATGGCCGTATCCTGCGCGACGATAAACTCCTTGGCCCAGTTAAAGCCATAGAGGTTTCGCTTTTTATGGAACACGCTCGTCTCGGCGGTGTTGAGGTACTTGGGTTGGCCGTCACCCATGATGCGCCCGCCAAAGGCAATGTTGTGACCCTGCTCGTCAAAGATGGGAAACATCACGCGGTCGTAGAAGCGGTCGGCAAGCTGCCCGCGCCCGCGGCTCACGGCAACGTTGGCGTCGATCATCTCCTGCGGGGTAAAACCCGCCTGGGACAGGTGCGACACCAGCGCGTTGCGGCCCGGTGCAAAGCCCAGGCAGTAGCGGCGGCAGACGTCGCCACCCATACCACGGCTGGCAAAGTACTCGCGTGGACGGCCGTCCTTACCGCGCATAAGCATGGTGTGGTAGAACTGGGCGGTCTCGGCACACAGATCGTAGATGCGGGCACGCTTGGTACCGCGCTCGCGACGATCTCCGGTGTCATGCAGCTCAATACCCGCACGATCGGCCAAATAGCGGATTGACTCGGGAAAGCTCAGGTTTTCGCGCTTCATGATATAGGTGAAGACGTCGCCGCCTTCGCCGCAGCCAAAGCAGTGCCAGACCTGCGTAGCGGGGATAATGTGGAAAGAAGGCGTCTTTTCGCCATGGAAGGGGCAGCAACCCCAAAACTCATGGCCGCGGGGCTTGAGCTCAACCGTATCCTGCACGATGGCAACTAAGTCGGACGCAGCGCGTACCTGGTCTTTTTCCTCATCGCTAATCACGGATACTCACCCCCTGCTCGCCCAAGTTGTGACGAATATCCTCGATATTACCCTCGACGGTCGAGATCAACTCATCCAGCGATTCGAACACACGCGAGGGACGCAGCCAGCGCGTAAACGCCAGCGAAACGGAAGCTCCGTACAGGTCGCCCGTATAACCAATTAAGTTAGCCTCGAGATGCGATGAAGCGGCATCGTCGGCATACGTCGGCGGCAGGCCGACATTAACGGCAGCGGGCCACGCGATGTCATCGACGAGTACCAGACCCTCATACACACCATCGGCAGGCACCTGAATGCCGTCGGGAACCTGCAGGTTTGCCGTGGGAAAGCCCATGTCAGAACCCTCGTGACGGCCACGAATAACACCGCCACGCAGCATATACGGGCGGCCGAGCAACTCAGCAGCAAGCTCCACATGGCCCTGTCCCAGCTCATGACGAATGCGGGTGGCGCAAATGGCCTCACCGCCCTCGCAAAGCAGGTCGTGACCATACACGTCAACGCCGCGCTCGGAACCCCAAGAGCGCATCTCGGCAACACCAGAAGCACCGCCACGACCCAGCCTAAAGTCGCTGCCAACGCGAATCGAACGAATGTCGACCAGACGCGACACCAGCGAGAGAAAAGCAACATGGTCGAGTGCCGCAACCTCAGGCGTAAAGGGAACGGCCACCACCGCATCGACCCCGGTCTGAGCCAAGGCATGTAGACGGTCGGCCGTCGTCATCAATTTTTGAGCGGGCGAAGGACTCACCACAACGTCCGGATCGGGATCGAAAGTGACCACGACCGCCTTGCAATCATGGGCGCGCGCATCGCTAACAAGCGCCGCAATGAGCTCCTGGTGTCCACGGTGAACGCCGTCGAACACGCCGATGGCAATCGATGCGGCACCCAGGTGCTCACACTTATCAAACGCATCGGCAGTAACGATGTGAGCCACGTCCGACTCGCCCGCGAAAAAAATACGCGCGAGCTCGTGAGCGGACAACATCATCGAACACCGCCGATTGCCTGCGGAAACACGTGCTCCATGACAAAGCGGCCACCCTCGATGCGGGCGAGCGCCTTGAGTCCCCCATCGAGCACCAACGCAAAAGGCGACTTCGAGGTATCGAAATCGGCAAGCGCACGCTCAACGGGAATGCGTCGACCGCAGAGCAGATCGTCGGCAAGATTGCCCGGCAAGTCAACACGCGTGGCGCCCAGGGCCGCAATGGGATCCAGGGCAAAGCCAGCCGCGGACTCGGGAGAAAACTCCTCGACCGCATGACAAGCGCCAATGGAAACAACACCGGAGGCCGTGCGGCGCAGCGCGGAAATGTGCGCGGCGCTCTCGCAGGCGCGGCCCAAATCGCGAGCGAGCGCACGGATATAGGTACCCTTGCTCACTGAGAACGCCACGGTCCACACACACGTATCACCTTCGCCTCCCACGGCGATCAGGTCGGCGGCATAGACCTCGACGGGGCGCGGAGGTAGGTCCACCGCATTGCCCTCGCGAGCAGACTTGTAGGCGCGAACGCCATTGACCGAGATAGCCGAAAACGCCGGCGGCACCTGCATCTGCGGACCCAGCAAAGCGGCCAAGCGCTCACGGGCATAGGCAGGATCGCGGAGCTCGTTGGCAACAGCCACCGTGCGGACCGCCTCGCCCTCCGCATCATCGGTATTGGTCTCGGCGCCAAACGAGATGTCGGCGACATAGCTTTTGGTATCGAGGGTTAGCATGCCCAGCAAACGAGTAGCCTGGCCAACACCCACCACCATGACACCCGATGCCATGGGGTCGAGCGTGCCGGCATGGCCGACGCGACGCTCATGGAGGGCGCGCCGACATTGCGAGACCACATCGTGGGACGTGCAGCCCACCGGCTTATCGACGGCGAGCAGCATATTCAGTTGAGAAGGCGTACGACGAGCCATGTACCATCCAAAAAGTTAAAGCTCGACGGTCACCGAAGCGGGATCCTCCCCTACCAGTTCGGCCAGCATGGGAAGTGCCACGGTGAGCGTCTCGAGAATCGTTCCGTTGTTGGAGAAACCGGCGGCAGCGGGATGTCCGCCTCCGCCAAAAGCAGCAGCGATCTCGGACACGTTGAGGTCGCCCTTGGAGCGCAGGTTGCCGCGCACCTTGCTATCGCCCTCAATGCCCTTCAGGAACAGGCAGACTTCGACGCCCATCACCGAGCGAACCACATCGACCAGGCCGTCGCACTCATCCGAGGTGACACCGCAGGCCTCAAGGTCACTCTGGTACGCGTAGCTATACGCGACGCGCCCGTGGGCCACCGTCTTGATGCGGCCCATAACGATGGACTTGAGGTGCAAAAACTCAACGCGCATGCTCTGGTAAACCTCGAGTGCCACACGCGCCGGATCGGCACCGTGGGCAACCAGACGCGAGGCTGCATGGAACGCGGCGGCATCGGCATTTTGATACTGAAAACGGCCGGTATCGGTAACCAAGCCACACAGCAGGCAGGTCGCAACGCCATCACGTGCGACAATGCCGCAATTGTCCAAGAAGCGGTCGATGATCATGGCGCAGGCTGCAGCTTCGACGCGCCTCAGGCTGAGCTCGGCAAACTCCTCGCGCGCCGGATGGTGATCGAAGCACACCACATGCTTGGAGCGACGAAGCACCTCGGCGGAGTTGTTCAGGCGCTCTACGACCGGTACGTCCACCGAGATGAACAGGTCAGGATTGCCAGTGTACGCAGATGCCGGCACCAGGCGATCGGAGCCTTCCATAAAGCGGTAGATACGCGGAACCGGGTCATCGTCTGCCAACAGCAGCGCAATGTCCTTGTTGGGAAAAAACTTCATGAGCGAAAGGCCCAGACCCAACACGGAGCCCAGGGCGTCGCCATCGGGAGAAGTGTGTCCCGAAATCGCAATGGAGGACGCACCCTCGATGAGCTCGAGGATGCGTCGCTGAATATCTGCAGACTCGCACGAGGCGAGGTCGGCGGAATTAGTCATCTAAAGCTGCCTCCTGGGCGGCATCCGCTATCGGATAGCCGTCCTCGTCCTTTTCGATCGCAAGCGTGGCGGGAACGTTTTCCAGCGCACGCGTGATGCGCTCGGCCTCATCGGTCGAGCGATCGATGCGAAAATCGAGCTCGGGCGTAACACGCCAATCGAGCGAGCGAGCCAACAGACTGCGAATACGGCCCTTAGCGCTTGCGAGCGCCTCCATGACCTCGTCGTAGCGGCTCGCATCGCACGACACGAACACACGCGCGAACGAACGGTCCACCGCGACCTCGACCGCGGTCAAAGTAACCAGGTCGAGACGCGGATCGGAAACCTCAAAGAGCAGGATATAACCGAGCTTCTCGCGAAGCTGCTCGCCCAGACGGCGGGTTGCCTGCGTTTGCTTCATAGCGCTACCCCCTACTCGGTACGGGCAACCTGGTCGATGCGGTAACCCTCGATCTGGTCACCGGGCTTGATGTCCTGGAAGTTCTCCAGGCCAATGCCGCCCTCGGAACCGCTCTTGAGGCTCTTGGCTTCGTCCTTGTAGTGACGCATCGAGGCGATCTTGCCGTTGAAGACCACGATGCCGTCGCGCACCAGACGCACGGAATCGGTCGCGGCGATCTCGCCCTCTTCGACACGGACACCGGCGGCGATACCGACTTTGGGCACCTTGAAGGTGTCCAGGACGGTCGCGGTACCCGTGGAGACCTCGACCTCGGTGGGCTTAAGCATGCCGATACGGGCAGCGTCAAGTTCCTCGAGGCACTTGTAGATAACGTCGTAGCAACGGATCTCGACGCCCTCGCGCTCGGCGGCGGAACGTGCCTTACCGTCGGGGCGGACGCCAAAGCCGATGATGATGGCGTTGGAGGCGTCGGCCAGGACGACGTCGGTCTCGTTGATGGCACCAACGGCGGAGTGGATCGTGTTGATGCGAACCTCGGACTGATCCATCTTGTCGAGCGAGTCCTGAAGGGCCTCGATGGAACCCTGGACGTCGGCCTTGATGATCAGGTTGAGCTCCTTGACCTCGGCGTCGGCAATGGTCTCGAAGAGGTTCTCGAGCGTGACGTGCTTGACGCGGCTCTGCTCCTCGATACGGGCCTTGAGCGAACGCTCGTCAGCAAGCGCGCGAGCCTCACGCTCGTCCTCGAACACGCGGAACTCGTCACCGGCGTTGGGCACGGACTGCAGGCCCAGGATCTCGACGGCGTCGGAGGGACCGGCCTCGGTGACGGCGCGACCCTTGGGGTCGAGCATAGCACGGACGCGGCCGTAGGTAAGGCCGGCGACCAGCGTATCGCCCACGTGCAAGGTACCGCGGGTCACGAGCACGGTAGCGACCGAGCCGCGGCCCTTGTCGAGCTTGGCCTCGAGGACGTTGCCGGAGGCAAAGGTGTCCGGGTTGGCCTTGAGCTCGAGCACGTCTGCCTGGAGCAGCACGGTCTCCAGAAGGTCGTCGATACCGATCTTCTGCTTGGCCGAGATGTTGACGAACATGTTCTGTCCGCCCCACTCCTCGGGGATGACGCCGTACTCGGTGAGCTCCTGGCGCACGCGGTCGGGGTTGGCACCCGGCTTATCGATCTTGTTGACGGCGACGACGATGGGTACGCCGGCGGCCTTGGCGTGGTTGATCGACTCGACCGTCTGGGGCATGACGCCGTCGTCGGCAGCCACGATCAGAATAACGATGTCGGTCACCTTGGCACCACGGGCACGCATAGCCGTAAAGGTGGCATGACCCGGGGTATCGATGAAGGTGATCTTGCGGTCATTAATCATGACCTGCGAAGCACCGATGGCCTGCGTGATGCCGCCCGCCTCGCCGGCAGCGACACCGGTGTGACGGATGGCGTCGAGGAGGCTCGTCTTGCCGTGGTCGACGTGGCCCATGACGGTGACGACCGGGGCGCGCGGCTTAAGGTCGGCGGGATCGTCGTAGAACGAGAAGGTGTTCTCCTCCTCGGGGGTGATGATCTTGATCTGACGACCCAGGTCGTCGGCAACGAGCTCGACGAGGTCATCGGACATGGACTGCGTCATGGTGAGCGGCGTACCCAGTAGGAACAGGCGCTTGATGATGTCGTTGGCCGGAACGTCGAGCGCCTCGGCGAGCTCCTGGACGGTAACGCCCTGGGAAACCTTGATGGCGTCGAGCTCCTCGGGGTTCACGCCCTGGGCCAGCGCTTCCTCTATCTTGCGCTCCTCCTGAGCCTTGGCAGCCTCGCGCTCGCGCTTCTCCTTGCGCTTCTTGCGGCGACCGGTGGACTCGCGAGAGGCCTCCTCGACGGCGGCACGAGCCTCCTCGAGCACCTTCTCGCGGCTGTACTCCTCGGCCTCGCGAGCCATACGGCTGTAGTGGTCCTCTTCGTTGTTGTGACCGCCCTTGCGCTTCTTGCCCTTGCCCTGCTTATCAGGGTTGGGGAAGTCCATGCCAGCAGCGACGTTGTTGCTGGCGTTGGTGCGATGGCTGTGCGGACGGCTCTCGGAGGCGTTGCGCTCGGAGTTGTTGTCGGAGGCGTTACGATCGTTACGGCGGCCACCGCGGCGATCATTGTTGCCGCCACGACGGTTACCGCGCTCGGCGGCGCGCTCGGCCTTGGCCTTGTCCTCGGCGTCCTTCTTCTCCTTGAGCACGGTCTCCTGTGCGGCGATCTGGTCGAGCAGCGAACGGAAGCGCGAACCGGAGTCGGAAGCGGGAACGGCGCGGCGCTGGGCCTCGCGGGCAGCCTCCTCCTTCTCGCGGGCAAGGCGCTCCTGCTCGGCCTTCTTCTTGGCCTCGGCCTCGGCGCGGGCAGCCTCCTCGGCAGCCTGGGCTGCGGCAAACTGGCGGCGTTCCTCCTCGCGTGCCTTCTCGGCGGCGATGCGCTCGCGCTCGGCCTCGGCGGCGCGATCGGCCTCCTCGGCGGCAGCTGCCTGCTCCTCGGCCTGCTTGGCGGCCTCGACTTCCTGAGCGCGGGCCTCGATCACCGAGGCGAGCTGCTTGCGGACCATGGCGACATAGGCGTCCTCCAAAGTGGAGGACGCGGACTTAGCGGGAATCTTCATTTCGGCGAGATGACCCATCAGTTCCTTGGAGGTCATGCCGAACTCTTTGGCCAGGGTGGACACACGGACTTTTGCCATATGACTTCACCTACCCTTTCTGGCACCTTGGGTGCCTAGAGACTGAACGAGCGAGGGAGACGCGCCGGGACCCGCCCGGCGCGACCGCGCGCTAGATCAGGTCCTCCGCATCATCGAAGGCGTCGGTGTCGTGGACACCGCAGAAACGGGAGCCGGGACGAGCCTGGTTGCGGCACTGGACGCCGTCCTCGGACACGTACTCGCAGCGGCGGACGTCCTCGTCCTCCTCGTCACCGATCAGGTCGGCGGCGGGCTCCTCGTGAACGGGAACGTTCTTGAGGATGTCAGCGGCAAGCGTCTCGGACTTGATGTCGATGTGCCAGCCGGTCAGGCGCGCGGCGAGGCGGGCGTTCTGGCCCTCCTTGCCGATGGCGAGGGACAGCTGGTCGTCGGGGACGATGACGCCGGCGTAGGCCTTCTCCTCGTCGATGAGGACGCGGGTGACCTTAGCGGGCGACAGGGCGTTGGCGACGTAGACGGCAGGATCGGCATCCCACAGGATGACGTCGACGCGCTCGCCACGGAGCTCGCCCACGACAGCGCGAACACGGCTGCCCTTGGGGCCGACGCAGGCACCCACGGGATCCAGGCGGTCGTCGAGCGAGTGGACGGCGACCTTGGAACGCTGGCCGGGCTCGCGGGCAATCGACTTGATCTGGACGGTGCCCTCATAGATCTCGGGCACCTCCTGCTCAAACAGACGACGCATGAGCTCGGGGTGGGTACGGGAGATGACAATCGGCGGACGGCTGTGCTCGCCACGAACCGGCTGCAGGTTGGAGTTGGGGTCGCGAACGTCGATGATCACGGCCTTGATGTGCTGGTTGTGCAGGTAGCGCTCGCCCATCGGACGCTCGTTGCGCTCGTTCTCGTAACGGCGCTGATCGAAGTGCGGAAGCTCGGCCTCGACGCCCTCGCGGATTTTGACGATCGTGAAGTCGGGCGTGGACTGCAGCACGGTACCGCTGATGAGATCACCGATGCGGCCGGAGAACTCCTCGTAGATCTGCTCGCGGGCGGAGTTGCGCACGATGGCGTTGATCTCGGCCTTGGCGTGCTGGGCGGCGATGCGGCTCGTGTTCTTGGGGGTGACGTCGATCTCCTCGAACTCGGTGAAGTTGCCCTCCTCATCCATGGAATCGTCGATCGGCTCCAGGCGGTAGACGTAGATCTTGCCGGTGGTGCGGTCGATGGTCACCTTGGCGCCCCACTCAAGATGCAGGATCTCGGCATAGCTCTTGGCGAGCGACTGCTCCAGGCGGTCGATCAGGTAGAGCTGGTCGATGTGCTTCTCCTGGCAAAGCTCCATCAGGGCGGACATCATGTCGGATGCTGCCATCTTACTTTCCTTCCTTCGCGGGCTTGAAGTCGTAGGTGGGCTTCAACTTGCACTTTTTAACATCAGAGAAATCGAGGGTGACGGTCTCGCCGTCCTCGAGCTCGAGGGTCACGTCGGTCTCGGTCGCAGCGGCAATCTTGCCGGCGTACTTGCGACGGCCCTCGGTGACGGTGGAGGTGAGCTCACAGTTCTCGCCCACAAAGCGGGCAAAGTCGCACGGGCGGCGCAGTGGGCGCGCCATGCCCGGGCTCGACACCTCAAGCGTATAGCTCGAAGAGATAGGGTCGAGCTCCTCAATCACATCGCCGACCCACTTGGTGTTGGCCGTGACGTCGTTGAGAGACAGGCTCTGACCCTCGGCACCCTCGATACGCACGCGCACGCAGGGGGCCTTGGTGGCGCCCACGAGCTCGACGTCGACGATGTCGACATCGTGCTGGGGAGCGACGGCCTCGAGCGCGTCGATGATCGCCTGCTCGGTCTTGGTCTTGACCATTGCGGCACCTCCATCCATACAAAAAAGAAGCGGGGCCGAAACCCCACTTCTTTCAATTACAACTTCATTTGCAAGCAAACTATACCAATAGCTGCGGAAACGTGCAAGCACAGTACGAATCTGCAGGTCAGCGTGCGCACAGGTTCTCCACAAGAAATGGATAATTGGGTGTTGTCGCAAGTGTCCTTAACCAAAAAGAGGGGCGACTCCCTACGGAATCGCCCCTCGCTTTTAGATGTCAGCTATACGCGCAGCGCTTACTTGACCACCAGGTTAACCAGCTTGCCGGGCACGCAGATGGCCTTGACGACCGTCTTGCCCTCAAGCCACTTGGCAACGGCGGCCTCGGCGGCAGCCTGCATCTCCTCGTTGGAGGCGTCGCGGGCGACGTCGATGCGGCCACGGACCTTGCCGAGCACCTGTACGACGATCTGCACCGTGTCCTCGATGGACTCGGCCAGGTCAAACTCGGGCCAGGCGGCGGTGTAGGCGTTGCCCTCACAGCCGAGCGCCTCATGCCACAGCTCATCGGCCCAGAACGGGCAGATGGGGGCAAGGACGCTCACGATATCCTTGGCCACGCCGTAGCACAGGGCCTTGTCACGGGAAGCGCCCTCAGTAGCGTTGAGGTAGGCGCTCGCGGCATTGACGAGTTCCATGACGGCCGAGATCGCGGTGTTGAACTGGCCGCGGTCAAAGTCCTCGGTGCACTTGGCGATGGTGCGATGGCGCTCGCGGTAGAGCTTCATCGCTGTCTCGTCGAGCGCGGACTTGTCAAAGGCCACGTTGGCGTCGCCGGACTGGACGAGCTGCCACACGATACGCCAGGCGCGCTTAATGAAGCGGTTAGCGCCCTCGACGGCCTTGGGATCCCAGTCGAAGTCCTTCTCGGGCGGGGCGATAAACAGGATCGCCAGACGCATGGTGTCGGCACCGTAGGGCTCAATGACTGAACTCGGGGGCACGACGTTGCCCTTGGACTTGGACATGGTGTCGCCGTTCTCGTCCTTGACCATGCCCTGGCACAGCAGGTTGGTAAAGGGTTCGTCAACGCTCAGCAGGCCCAGGTCGCGCAGCGCCTTGGTAAAGAAGCGACTGTAGAGCAGGTGCAAAATGGCGTGCTCGATGCCGCCGATGTAGTTATCGACGGGCATCCAACGATCGGCGGCCTCACGGGAGAAGGGCAGCTCGGTGTTGTGCGGGTCGGTATAGCGCAGGTAATACCAGCTGGAGCAGGTGAAGGTGTCCATGGTATCGGTCTCGCGCTTGGCCGGGCGACCGCAGACCGGGCAGGTGGTCTCGTAGAACTCCTTGCACTCGGCGAGGGTCTCGCCGGCACCCAGGTCCAGGTTCTCGGGCAGCGTCACCGGCAGCTGGTCCTCGGGCACGGGCACGATGCCGCAGCGCTCGCAGTGGATGGCCGGGATGGGGTTGCCCCAATAACGCTGACGGCTGATGAGCCAGTCGCGCAGACGGAACTCGACCTTGCGACGGCCGCAGCCCATGGCCTCGAGGTCGGCCACGATGGCAGCCTCGCCCTCAGAGTGCTTGCCGCCGCGCATGCCGGTGTACTTGCCCGACTGGACCAGCGTGCCCTCGGCAGCGTGGGCGCAATCCCAGTCGACGGTCTCGGCATGGAAGGTGTCGATGGTCTCGCCGCTAGCCTCGACGGCAGCGCGATCCTCATCGTCCAGGATGATCGGCACGATCGGCAGGTCGTACTTGCGGGCGAACTCAAAGTCGCGCTGGTCGCCGCAGGGAACGGCCATGACGGCACCGGTGCCGTAGTCGGCAACGACATAGTCGGCAACCCACACGGGGATCTTCTCGCCGTTGACGGGGTTTACCACGTAGCGGCCCGTAAAGGCGCCGTGCTTCTCGAGGGTACCCTGGGCGCGCTCGACGGCAGAGATATGCTTGGAGTCCTCGACGATCTTGGTGACGGCCTCCTCGTACTGAGTGCCCTCGACGAGCTCGTGCAGGCGCGCGTACTCGGGAGACAGGACAAAGAAGGAAACGCCAAAGAGCGTGTCGGCGCGCGTGGTGAAGACGGTGATCTTACCCTCGTCGCCCTCGATGGGCTCGCCATCGGCGTCGCACAGGGTAAAGTCAACCTCGGCGCCCTCGGAGCGGCCGATCCAGTTGGCCTGCATCTGCTTGACGCGCTCGGGCCAGCCGGGGAGCTTCTCCAGGTCATCGAGCAGCTCCTGGGAGTAGTCGGTGATCTTGTAGTACCACTGCTCGAGGTCACGCTTCTCGGGCTCGGTGCCGCAACGCCAGCACTTGCCCTCGGTTACCTGCTCGTTGGCCAAAACGGTCTTGCAGGTGGGGCACCAGTTGACCGGGTTCTTCTTGCGGTAGACCAGACCCTTTTCCCACATCTTTTCAAAGATCCACTGACCCCAGCGATAGTAGTCGGGGCTGCAGGTCTTAACGGTACGATCCAGATCGTAGGAGAAGCCCATACGCCTCATCGTGGCGAGCGCCTGGTCCATGTTCTTATACGTCCAGGCGGCAGCCTGCGTGTTGTGCTTGATGGCGGCGTTCTCGGCGGGCAGGCCAAAGGCGTCGAAGCCGATGGGGTGCAGCACGTCAAAGCCGCGCATGCGGGCCTGACGGGCCATGGCATCGCCGATGGTGTAGTTGCGCGCGTGGCCCATGTGCAGGTCGCCCGACGGATACGGGAACATCTCGAGGACGTACTTCTTGGGCTTACTGTCGTCGGTGTCGACGGCAAAGAGGTCGGAGTCTTCCCAGGCCTTCATCCACTTGGACTCAATGGCCTGCGCGTCGTAGGCAGGGATCTCATCCTTATGATCTGTGCAATCGCACATATCAGCTCCTTTAATCTTGCTGGGGTCGGACGGCTTAGCTTTATTCGCTACTGCGGACAGTCCTGCGCAAGACGAAGAGCACATTAAGTGCTCTTCTTTGCGTGCGGAACTTGTAGCGAACAAAGCTAAGCCGACCGACCCTAAGGTTAACTCGCATGATGATAGCAAATACAACAAGCGAGATGTCTGCGACTTGCAGGCATCTCGCTTTATCTAAATAACGTGGTTGAGGCTCAACCTTTATGTGCAGGTCTTATCTTATCGATACGTTACGCTCTGTTGGGAGTCCTTGACTACGACGTCGTGGGCTCCGCCTTCGACGATCGAGGTCGAGGAGACCAAGGTCAGGCGTGCCTTTTCCTGGAGCTCGGGGATCGAGAGGGCACCGCAGTTGCACATCGTGGACTTAACCTTGTAGAGCGTGCTGCCCACGCCATCCTTAAGGGACCCGGCGTACGGGACGTAGGAGTCGACGCCCTCGACGAAGCTGAGCTTCGCGGCGCCGCCCAGATCGTAGCGCTGCCAGTTGCGGGCACGGTTGACGTTGACGCGCTCGGTCGGGCTCTCGTCGAAGCGAGCGAAGTAGCGGCCCAACATCATAAAGTCGGCACCCATGGCAAGGGCGAGCGTCATGTGGTAGTCGTAGACGATGCCGCCGTCGGAGCACACGGGCACGTAGACGCCGGTCTCCTCGTAGTACTCGTCGCGAGCACGGCAGACATCGATCAGCGCGGTGGCCTGGCCACGGCCGATGCCCTTGGTCTCGCGGGTGATGCAAATGGAACCGCCGCCGATACCGACCTTGATGAAGTCGGCACCGCAGTCGGCCAGGAAGCGGAAGCCCTCGGCGTCGACGACGTTACCGGCACCGACCTTGACGTCCTCGCCGTAGTTGGCGCGAATCCACTCGATGGTGCGCTTCTGCCACTCGCTGAAGCCCTCGGAGGAGTCGATGCACAGAACGTCGGCACCGGCCTCGATAAGCAGCGGCACGCGCTCGGCATAGTCGCGGGTGTTGATACCGGCGCCGACCATGTAGCGCTTGTCGTTATCGAGCAGCTCGTTGGGGTTGGTCTTGTGGCTGTCGTAGTCCTTGCGGAAGACGATGCCCATAAGGTGATCATTGTCGTCGACGATAGGCAGAGCGTTGAGCTTATTGTCCCAGATGACGTCGTTGGCAACCTTGAGGCTAATGTTCTTGTCGCCCACGATGAGCTGCTCACGCGGGGTCATGAACTCGGAGACCTTCGTCTGGTGGTCATCGCGGCTAGGACGATAGTCACGGCTGGTGACGATGCCCAGGAGCTTACCCTTGGGAGTGCCGTCGTCGGTGACCGGCATGGTGGAGTGACCGGTCTTCTCCTTGAGCTCGATGACCTGCTCCATAGTCATGTCGGGGGTCAGCGTGGAATCGGACTGAACGAAACCAGCCTTGTGATCCTTGACGGCCTTGACCATAGCGGCCTCGGACTCGGCGCTCTGGGAACCGTAAATGAAGGACAGGCCACCCTCGGTAGCGAGCGCGACACCCATGTCGACGCCCGAGACGGACTGCATGATAGCGGAAACCATGGGGATGTTCAGGGTGATTGCCGGCTTCTCACCGCGCTTAAAGCGGGTCAGCGGCGTCTTAAGAGAGACGTTGTTGGGGATGCACTGCGAGGACGAGTAACCAGGGACCAGCAGATACTCCGAAAACGTGTGGGACTCACCGGGAAAGAACGTAGCCATGTTTCTCCTTTTTCCATGCGACCGGTCGGCTGCAGGCCTCGTAGGACCCAGCCCAACCTTGGGCGCCCAATACTGGGGAAGTATCTTAACGCACTTTGACTGCTACAATGCATGATTTAAGAAGAGCACACGAGGGTTTGACGCAGGCTTTGCGTTTGCCCAGCAAACACTTTAGCGGGGAGACGTGGAGCGTATGAAGTACAAGACGACGGCAAAGTTGGTCATTCAAGCGTGCGACAAGGATCTGCCGGGCGTCTTCGGCCACGGCTGTGTCTTGCTGCTGCAGGGTATCGCCCGCGAGCACTCGCTCAACCGCGCCGCCAAGAGCATGGGCATGGCCTATTCCAAAGCGTGGCGTATTGTAAACGAGGCCGAAGGACAGCTGGACTGCAAGCTCATCGAGCGCGACGGCGCCCGCGGATCCACGCTCACGCCTGCCGGCGAGCGCGCCATAGCGGTCTACGAGGAGCTGCAGGCCGACATCAACCAGGTCATCGCCACTAAAGCCGACGCCCTCATCGCCAGCATCAATGCAGAGTAGTCCTTTTGGGACTGAATTGTTGTCCACCGTGCCCTCGGATTGAGGCTCGTGCCACAAAACGGGCCCATCTACTACGTTTAGCTGAATACCCTCGACCATACCGGACATTATGAAAATAAAACCGCTGGTAGACAGCTTGGCAATTTTCGAAATAGGCGGGTATGGTCGACCCCTATGGCTTAAACGTAGTAAATAGGCCGTTTTCGTGACACACACCCCGATTAGTTACTTTCGGAGCGCGTTGTCCAGGGTGGACGCTACAACCAGGGGGTCGTCGGTACCGGCGAAGAGGCGAATGGTGCTCCCCTGCTTGCCGCGCGGAGCAGAGAGTCGCGTCGTTGCGCCGCCGGCGGGCGATGTGCGAAACTCCCCCGGCAAAGCATCGAACAAATCGCCCGCACTGCGCTCGATAAGGTCAAACTCAACTGCCGGACCAAAGCCGTGCTCGAGGATTCCAGTTGCAACCGCATGGTCGGGATGCGAGCTCAGTCCAGGATAGCGCACGGCGTGCACCATCTCATTGGCAGCCAAGTACTCGGCCAGCGCACGTGCGCGGTCGAAATGTGCCTGCATGCGGGCATCGAGCGAGTCCAGCCCGCACTCCAGCACACCGGCCTCATCAGCAGGCAAATCAAGTTTGACCAAGCCACAGCCCTTAAGCAGAGCATGCGCGCACTCGGCAGCGGCATCCACGCGATGGCGCTTGAGCTGCGAGCGCGCGACCGATACGGCAACCAACTTGTGCGGAGCATCGCCCGCGCATACGCGATCAAGTGCCTCGAGCGACAGCACGGCACCCAAGCGCCGCGGATCGCACCCAAAGACACCAGCCACGGTGTTATCCACCACGAGCAGCGCATGAGCCTCACGCGCGGCGCGTCCTAGCGCGCGCAGATCGGGCACGCGCAATCCAAACCCGCCAATAGAGTTGACGAACCACCACAGGTGCGGTCCCTCGGCATCAAACGAAGCATCAAAGCCCTCGGACGCGGCATTAAACGCCGCAACCGACGGCTCCCCCACCATAGCCACGCCGCATCCATCAAAGCTGCGCGCAAACGCATCGGCAAAGTCATCGGCAAACGCAACCAGGCGATCGCCGGAACGTACAATCCCCAACAGAGACAGCGCCGCCGGCACATGCGAGGCCGCAACCAATCGCGCCTCACGCGCGCCGGCCCTCAAAGCCCAAGCCTCTTCTAGCTGCTGTACGTCCACGCGGCACCGTCCCTTCATAAGCAAAAACCCACGATGCGGGTGTTCCCCGCATCGTGGGCAACGGCTGCAGTATAGCGCCGTTGGGCGACGAAACGCCTAGATGCTGAGCGTGTGATAGGTCACGCTCGCACCCGGAGCGTCAACGATCACGCCATAGGCCTCGGGTGGCCAAAAGCGTCTGCAACGTCGAGCATCTCAAAGTTGGCATCCCAGCAGTCAAAGATACGATGCACCAACACCGCGAGTTCCTCGGCACACAGCAGGGGAAACGGCGCATCTGCCGCACCCTGAAGCGCGACCGACCCGCCCGAGCATGCGTCGAATAGCGGCACCAAAAATGGGTCGGTTAATGCCGGCGATGCGGTATACAGATACGGCACGCGCAGGACTTTGGCTTGGATGCCGTCGCGCGATGCATAGTAACGGCACAGGTCGTTGGCAGCGCGGGCGATAATGCCCTTGCCCGTCTGGGCGCCACTGGCGGCCGTGGCGTCGTCGTCACATCCGCCAGTGGTGCCCTCTGCACCCGCGGGCCCCGCAATAAACAGCAGCTGCACATTGCGTCCCATACAGGCACGAAACACCGAGCGCAGCAGCCCAATGTCGCCAAAAGTCACGGTATGCGGGGTGAGGTAGGTAGAAAGGTAGACCACGCGCTCAAACTCGTAGGCCTGGTCCAGGTGCTGGAGGAGCTCTTTCCACGAAGCATGGTACGACGACTCATCGCGGCGCGCGTCCTGCGCGGCTACGACCTACACATGGTCGCCGGGGAACGCCTTGGAGCAAAAGCCATCGTCAACATATGCGGTGTTGCCAACAGCCAGCACTTCCACGGCGTTCCCCCTCCCCAAAAAACTACTTTTGCCATAGTCAAACATGCGTATTGTACGCTGTAAAAGCGAGCCAAGGCGCCTTTAAGGCTGTTTTAAGAACTTTTTAGAGGATGTGAGAGTGGCAACTCATTCGACTTAGATTCATCGAGGAAATGCTATTCACCCTGAAAAGGCACATCGCAATCTGCTGACAGCTCTGCAGGGAGAATGGCAGGCAATGTAAGCGCTCCCATGGGTGAAAGTCCAGTAACAACCATCAGATAGCTCTTTGCGTGGGCATATGCCATCGAAATGGCATTTGAAAGAAGATAGTGACGCGCCTCGTCATCGGAGGAACTCTTTGGTATTTGCGCTGAAACCGAGATGGATACTGTAACGCCAGCGTGCATCTTCTCCTGTGCATCACCATCCCTGTCAACGAGACTGCCGGATACGCACATCTTTAAACTTGCATGCGCACCGTTGTCGTTTTTCCAAAGGTGAACATCCTGATAGCTGACGTCAACTTTTAAATCCATGTTATCCGAGGGCGAGTCCTCGATATGGAAATCGGAGTCAACGACGAATAAATTCACGACTTGAATCGGAGCAATAAAATCCCCACTCATGCTGCCAAACCTCCGGAAATCATCTCAAGATTCACATGCGAGGACGGACGCTCGTTCCTAAAAGACCATTGCTTGCGCAGGGATTCATTGGATGAGAGAAACGGTAGCTCTTTAGAATAGCTAACGGTGACCTTAGGAACAATATTGATACCCAAAGCAAGCTCGAACCTGGCGATCGTCTTCAGCGTCATATTGGGCTGAGAATTCAACAGCTTCGAAAGCGACTGAAGGCTCATGCCCATACGCTTTGCCAAATCGCTTTTGCTTAAACCCAGATGCTTCATCTCGCGATGAACAATAAACTCGATATCTAGCGCGTGTTCATAAGCGCGTGTTTCGCTAGTTTCTGTCTCGGCGTAAAAATCAGATAAATCTACTTTATTCATTGTGTTCTCCGTTTCGAAAGCCAAGTATAAAAGTCAACGCTCAGATTCCAGAAGTTGACGTGCTATTACGGCTAATCGCTTGGCCCGCTCGATTTCTTTACTGATATTTCCTGATCCCTGATGTCCTTTAAACCAAAACAATAGAACAATTTTGTCTACGCCCTGACATATGGCATAAATCATCTCTCGATTTGCCCCGTCAAACCCTTTTAGTTCATAGAGGCCGATCTTAGAATCAATACATCGTAGCTTTGAGGTCCCATTCGCAACCTTTAACCCATAATCATAGATTTTTGAAATCTGATCGATCATTTTACGGGCGGCAAGCTTCTTTTTAGGGTCTGTCAACATTTTCTGGAATTGAGAGTTGGCGGGAGAAGTCGTCAGCTCCCAAAACGGGCGGCCCTTGGGGTCTCTATATTCGACAAGTTCATATCCTTCTGCCAAAGGCCACCTCCCATTTCTAGTTACACTTAACTTATAAGTTAAGTGTAACTATTTAAATACAAATAACAAGGCATAAGCTAGATTCCGCAGCACCAAATCGATAAACAATCCAACCAAGTGGCGCTCAATCCGGAAGTATGCGGCAAATTCTAGACATGCCGATCACACTGGATAGCGGCAACGCTTTTACCTGCGGTTTCTTTTCATGAAAAGGGCGGTGTGCTCGAGAGTTCCGAAATTTGCCACATACTTCCGACGGACGATTCCGGAAGTGCGGGGAAAATCCGAGATCGGTAGACCAGGCCCCTGTTTTAGGCTTCCGAGACGTGCGGTTTTGTTGCCGAAAATCCGTTTGTGCTCGGAGGTTTCCGGTTTTCCCCTCTCTTCCGAAAATAGCGATAAAAAAACCCACTGTCCCAAAGCGAAAACGTGACAAATGCCCCTCGGAAAACAGCCCCTTAAACGCAAAAACCGCCTTTCGGCGGTTTCCACGGACCAAGCCGGACGTACCGTCGCAAGGCCTCATCACAGTAGGAACATTAAGGAAAAACCCAATCTCAGTCAATCCTTTACCGGCAAGCCGCAGCGAATTAAGGCAGAGCAGCAATGCGTCAGTAAAGTTACATGTGAGCAGAAAAACACCCGCAACTACGTCTTTCCCCAACCGAGATGTAAGTTTTGACAGGCCAAATCTTACATCCGAACAAAAAGAGGGCCGACGCATCAACCCTCTTCAGGTGTCGCCCGAAGGCTTACACCGCAATTGCCTATATTCTAGTCGATAGCCTTTGTTTGTCTATGGGTCCAACAGCCATCAGGACGTCATTAACGTTTTTACGTCCGCCAGCCTCAGCGCAATATAGTTTCTCATCATGAGCGCAATGAAGAGAGGCGGCCATCCAGAAGAACAGCCGCCTCTCCGCAGGACGTAGGCCCGTAGGTTGACTACGTCAATACCGCTCATTTACTCTATCGCCCGGGTTCCAAGGGGTCAATTCAATTTAAGAGAGCAGTCATTATCTTTCGCGAATCTGCATGAACGCAGCTGGCTATTATCATAATCTACCCGACGAGCAGGGCAATCCATTGGAAGCGTCTTTAGCATACGGGATGAGCATCTACGTCAACTGGCTCTTACCGATCTACTGCATGCACACAGTGTGAGAGAGCGACATCGTTAGCAGCACTGTCGTGATTACCGGGCGATTGATCGAGGGGCTCGGGTGCACCGATGGCTGGATCGGCATCATGCGATATGGCTGCTTTGAGCGGCTTCTGCATCGGAAGACAAGCACGCCAAACAGTACATACATGAAAAAAGGGCAACACTCTCTTGTAGAAAGCGCGTCACCCTTAAAGCTCCCACAGAGCTTTTGAATGATAGCTAGGTATGCTACACCATCTCGCAGAGATGCACAGCACCGAGAATCGCTGTTCCCAGCAGAACAAACACCATGGATGCGACGGTCCAATTGCAATCGGCGTTATTGAAGCTTTCTCTACACCCTGATGTTCATCTCTTTAAACACACTGTATAAGACATCTTGCGCAATTAACCCTTGATAAGCCCTAACAAGCTCACCTAATTCATCAAGCATTGCTTTCGTCTCGTCGTCAGGTAGAACACGGCAGAGCAGGGAGTACATATCGGAAAACCTTGCCCCTCTTACGACCGCACAATAGAGCCGCTCGTCATGCGCGCAAATATTCCTAAAGCCAGATAGAACTTGAATGACACGAAGTAGCATTACCGGCTCGAGCCTTTGATTTCTATTTGCGGTTTGGCTGACCAACTTGCAGGCAGCATTTTGCACGCCGCGTTTTTGAAGCTGAAAGAAATGTGAGATATTGCCAAATGTCAGATCATTCTGAAGAACCCACAAGGGCACTGCACCGTATTTATTCAAATAATGCCTCACAAATGGGCGCATACGCTGCTCGTTTGATACCTTATCATTCAGCAGTTTTAGCAGTTCAGCAAGATTCTTCGAGTGCTGGTAACCCTTATTGCCTCGAAATGCCTTAGGCACGAGCAAATCATTAGACGCAACATAATTATAACGATCCAGGTAGGCATCTGCAGCACGGTATTCATTGCAAAACGAATATACAACGGCGTTCTTAAGTACGGCCTCTGCTCTTGCAAGACAGGAAAATGTAAGTTGTCTAAGTTCTCTATCGAACAAAAAGAGATCGTAGATGCTCTTGAATGAAGTGCCCTCTCTATAAACATCATCTGACGAGGACTGTGCGGCATTTTTATCAAGAAAAGGGCCTTTGTAGCCATTTATAACTGCGTAATAGCTTTCACGCCTCAGGCAATCTACCGTGGTTGCATCAGTCGCCACCCCACGGCTCTCTAGGAGTTCTATTAGTTGAGCGAAAGTCTTAAACTCTTTTGCCAAAACAAGCTCCTAAAATCAAAGGGCCGTTGCCGGAAGCCTCCGGACAACGACCCTTCTTTGTCATCGCCTCACTTAGAGTCCACGACGACTGCATCACTGCTGGTATAGTACCCTAAATTAATCGCTAATGCGGTGCATACAGGAATTACATTCTATGTTCGGTCAAATCTTTCATGAATCAGCCATTGACCGGGGCCAGCACGCCGAGCCAGCGGCAACTGCTAAGATTCATACAGAGCCGCCTCCTCGTTAACATGTGGCAGAATTTATCGAGCATAAGCGACTATCTAGTTAAACATAAGACTCCGCAACCTAAAACCTGGGCTGATATTGCCCAATTAGTCGTTCTAAGTAGAGGCGATCATTTGCAATCAGAAACTCCCACAACCTGTCGCCGTTCATCAGAACACGGTTAAATGAATCTACTGCATAATCAGCCAGGTGAGAGATAGAGACGCAACGTTCCTCTTCCAGTCTTTGTCTAAATACGACTGCGTACCGAGGGCTCAACGGGAAGTAAACGCCGCAAGGATTTTCATCACTCTCGTCCTTCCACTCTGCATGCACGGGAAGTGACGAGGTTATAAACTCAGAGCCTTCTGGCGCTATATAAAACAGACAATCCATGTCGAGCAATAAGACAAGTAAATCGTACATTGGCGCGCCCTTATCGAACCTGAACAGCGCTGTATCCAGACAAGCAAGCTCGACAATGGCTTCAAATTCATTCCTGTAGCCCGCCAAATCCATTTGAGAAATGTCTTTGTCAGAGAAAAAAGCGCTCGACAACAATTCGACGGAGTGAGCGCCAACGTTACCCCTCACCTTGCTCAACCATTTAGGATGCCTCGCAATGAGCGATGCGAGCAAAAATGCCAGTCGAGAAATCAACGCGACGCACTCTTCACCTTTTGGCAGTTTTCCGGAATCAAGAAAACTGAGCAACGATCGGTAGGAAGGTGCAAGATTGTTCTCGATTTTCCCAAGAGCATCTTCGATGACGCCCTTCTCGATGAATCCGTCATCGCCCTGGGATTCACGTCGCCTGACCTCATAGAGGTAGTTTTCTGCACAAACGTTTTCGGGCTTCGTTCGAAAGACGGGTTTCAACCCACCAGCATCGCGCCTTACAACGCTGAGATAGCCCGAGTCATCGGTAAACGATCTAAGATAAAAACGCGGCACATAGTGCTGATTCTTAACCCCAGGCACGAGTACGCCCCTCTCCAATTAACAAATCAATCAAGAGCAAGAGTTCCCAGCCGGCGACCGATCTAGCAGCAATGAATCAACCGCAATCGGCTCGGACCTCCTTGATTCTCGCCAATGCGACATCGATGTCCATCGCGGCCAGCTGAGAGCACACGGCATCTAGCGCCACTTTGCTAAAGAATGGAATCTCAGGCCTTACCGCATCATTTTTAGAGATAATCGCAAAAACGACCTGTTTGACCGAATCCCTTTCCAATTTAAAACAATTAGGTTCGATCTTGTCTAGAACAACCTGTGCGCACTCCCTAAAACTAGGGTCTGCCTTTACCAAACGAGCCGAGACCAAGCCCTGATTGAACAGATGGCTTAAAGTCGAAGACCCTTGATAATGCTTAACGTGAATGAACGTACCGTCTTTGCATAATATGTCACAAAGCTCGACCTGGCTGCCTCGACCGCCGTAGTAAATGGTCTTCTTGTCTAGCAACAACTCGGTCGAGGAATTCATCTCCACGACACGTTGGTTATACGGGCCCTCATATTCACCCTTAAAATATTCTGGGAATTCCGTTGGGTAAAGCGGAATCTTAGAGAAACGAGATTCAATCGATGATTTGTAGTCACCATCAATTCGAT
>URKH01000028.1 GCA_900548255.1 uncultured Collinsella sp.
ATACCCGCGATATGTCCGGCGCCGACGTTGCTGCCGGCCTTGAGGGCCCCGACGGCATGCCCGGTACCGGTGGCCCCGGCTACTGCATCAAGGGCGAGTTTGCCACCAATCCGCGCAACAGCCATGTCGATGGTGCCCTTGCCATGGCACGCTCCATGGACCCCGATTCCGCGGGTTCGCAGTTCTACTTCTGCCTGGGCGCCCAGCATAACCTCGATTCCGGTTACACCGTCTTTGGTGCCACGGTCGAGGGTCTCGATGTGATTTCGCAGCTGCGTGCCGGCGACGAGATCGTCCATGTCGAGATCGTTCACGAGTAAAGGGGACTTCCTTGAATAGCCAGCTGATCCAACAGGGCCGCGCCGCTTACCGCGCGGGTGATTTTTCCGCTGCAGCCCAGATGCTTGGGGCGGCAAAGACTCCCGATGAGATTATGGGCGAGGCCGATCACCTTCGTGGTAACGCCTTGATGCACCTGGGCATGTATGCCGAGGCCGCCGAGGCCTATGCCGCCGCCCTCAACGACGGCACCTACGGCAAGCGCGGCGCGCTGCTCACCAACCGCGGCAAGGCACTCGCCGCCGTGGGCGACTACACGACGGCCGCCCAGGCGTTCTCTGCTGCTACGCAGGACGCTTCCTATGCCACGCCGTTCAAGGCCTATCTGGGCCTGGGTAACGCGCTGTTCCAGTCGGGCGACTATGCCAACGCGGGTACTGCTTTCCGTCAGGCTGCCATCGACGGCGCCAATCCGGCTCCTGCCGCCGCACTCGGCGAGCTCGGTCGTTGCTTCATTAAGCTCGGCCGTCCGGCGGATGCCGTGGAGACCTACCGCACGGCTATCGACTTTGCCGGCCCCCGCGACGACACGCGTGCACTCAACGCCGGCATGGGTCAGGCGCTTTCTGCCGCCGGCCGTCCCTCCGACGCACTCGACGCCTTTAACGCCGCTACTGCCGATGGCATCTACCAGCTCACCTCCGAGCAGGCCGATGAGCTTGCCCGCGTGCACGATTCGCTTGCCGCGCTGTCTGCCCAGACGGCTATGGCCACGGCTCCGGCGCCCGCGATGGACGCTCCTGCCGTCGATCCGCTCGATCCTACGGGCGCGACCGGTCGGTTTATGCCCGATCCCTCGGATACCGGCTTCTTTACGCTGTCCGAGTCCGAGATGGTCCAGCAGGACCGTCAGGATCGTAAGCAGGCCAAGGTCCGTCGTCGCCATCGCCACACGGGTCTCAAAGTCTTCATCGTGCTGCTTCTGCTCATTTTGATCGCCGCGGGCGGTCTGGGCTTTGCCTACACGCGCGGCTTTGGCTTCCCGTCCCAGGAGTCTGTCGTTACCGATCTGTTCCAGGCTGCCGGCGACGGTGACACCGCAAAGGCCGAGTCTTGCCTGGCCTCGAGCCTGTCCGAGGACGCCAAGTCGATGATCATCTCTTCGATTCCGCAGGGTGCCACCGTGTCCGTCGAGGGCATGGATCAGTCCATGACCGAGACGACCGCTAAGGTGAAGGCATCGCTGTCCAAGGGCGGCGAGCAGGAGTACACCGTCAAATTCGTGCGCTCCGACAACCATATCGGCTGGGCCGTTTCCTCGCTCGATATGGATTTCTCGGCTGCTGACAACCAGTAGTGACCTTATGGGATTTAGCTTTGCCCGGCGCTTCACCGCAAGTGAGGTGCCGGGCTTGCGCTAGTATGAAGAGCTAGTAGTTTTCCAGCAATCATCCAACACATCAGGAGTTGCGTTGTTTTCTTTGATGGATATGTTCTTCGGTAGCTATGCGGGCGATCTTGCCATCGACCTCGGCACCGCCAATACGCTTGTCTCAGTGCGCGGCAAGGGCATCGTCATTCGCGAGCCCTCTGTAGTCGCCATCGACAAGAACGACGAGCGCATCCTGGCGGTCGGTATCGAGGCAAAGCGCATGCTCGGCCGTACGCCCGGCAACATCGTGGCCGTTCGTCCCCTGAAGGACGGCGTCATCGCCGACTTCGACGTTACCGAGGCCATGCTTCGTTACTTTATTGACAAGGCGTCCGAGAAGCGCTATCCGTGGACTCCGCGTCCGCGTGTTGTCGTCTGCGTTCCCTCCGGCGTCACGTCGGTCGAGAAGCGCGCTGTCTTTGAGGCCACGATCCAGGCCGGTGCCCGCCAGGCCTATCTGATCGAAGAGCCTATGGCTGCCGCCATCGGCGCCGACCTGCCCGTCGAGGAGCCCACCGGCTCCATGGTTATCGACATCGGTGGCGGTACTACCGAGGTTGCCGTTATCGCTATGGGCGGCATCGTCGTTTCGCAGTCCATCCGTATTGCCGGCGACGAGTTCGACCAGGCTATCCTCACGCACGTTCGCGATGCCTACAACCTGGCCATCGGCGAGCGTACGGCAGAGGACATCAAGATTAAGGTCGGCTCCGCCGTGCCGCTCAAGGACGAGCTCGACGTCGAGGTCAACGGCCGCGACGTGATCACCGGTCTGCCCAAGACCGTGCGCATCGAGAGCGAGGAGATTCGTCGCGCACTCAACAAGCCGCTCGACGAGATGGCCAAGGCCGTCAAGGACGCACTCGACGCTACGCCTCCCGATCTTGCCTCGGACCTTATGTACTACGGCATTTTGCTGACCGGCGGCGGCGCGCTGCTGCGCGGTCTCGACGTGCGCCTGCGCGATGAGACCGGCGTTTCGGTCAACGTTAGCCCCACGGCGCTCGATAACGTCGTTAATGGCTGTGCCCGCGTGCTCGAGGCCAATGCGTTTGATGGCGGCTTCGTCCAGACCAATGCTTAATTTCCAAAAGGTGGATTCCATTTGGCACGATCTTCGGGTTTCTCCACAAATCTGAATACCAAGCGACAATCAACGGGTATGCGCCCGTTGATTGTTTTCGGCCTGATTTCGGTGTTGCTGCTCACGTTTTACATCCGCGAGGGCGAGGCAGGGCCGATTCATGCCGTGCGTTCGGGCGTGACGACGATTACCTCGCCGATACGATTTGTGGGCTCGGCTGTGGCGGCTCCCTTCAATGCGATCGGCAACGTGTTCTCTAACCTTACGGCGTCGCAGGACACGCTTGACGAGCTTAAGAAGCAAAATGAGGAGCTGACCTCTAAGGTCGCCGAGCTCTCCGAGGCCCAAAAGACTGCTGAGCGTCTGGAGGGGCTGGTCGGCCTGCAGTCGACCTACAACCTCAAATCGACCGCAGCTCGTATCGTTGGTGCCTCGGGCGATGCCTGGACCTCGACCGTAACCATCGACAAGGGTTCTGCCGACGGGCTTTCCATCAACATGCCTGTGACGAGTTCGGCCGGTGTTATCGGACAGATCATCGAAGTCTCGGCCAAGACGTCCACCGTGCGCCTGATTGGCGACGAGAACTCGGGCGTGTCCGCCATGGTGCAGGACACGCGCGCCCAGGGCATGCTGCAGGGTCAGGCTGACGGCACGCTGCGTCTTGAGTACGTGAGCGTCGACTCCGACGTTAAAGTTGGCGACATCATCGTTACTTCTGGCATCGGTGGTGTGTTCCCCAAGGGCCTTCCGCTCGGCACCGTCTCGTCGGTTGAGAAATCGGCAAACGACGTTTACTACACCATTGTGGTGCGCGCTCAGACCACGGCCGAGAACAATGAGGAAGTGCTGGTTATTACCTCGCTGACCGACGAACAGTCGGCCTCGGATGAGGATGTGAGCACGGCCAACAGCACGCCGCAGGGAACGTCGCGCGATGCTGCGACCAAGACGAAGGACGAGAGTTCGGATGACAGTTCCGACACGTCCGAGACGACCGATTCCGGCTCGAGCGAATAGGGGGCATGTCCATGGATCTACACGAGCAGGGGATGAGCTCCCGCACGTTTGTAATCGCCGCCATCGTGTGCGTGCTGCTGCAGGCAGGCCTCGCACCGCAGATCTCCATTGCGGGCGGTCGCGTCAACTTTATGATTATTCTTGTGTGCCTGAGTGTGTTCTCGGGCGACCCGACCCGTGCCGTCGCGTGCGGTTTTTGCAGCGGATTGTTCTATGACCTGTCCGCTGCCGTGCCGGTGGGCGTTATGTCGCTCCTGCTGACCGTGGGTTCTTTTGCCCTGGTGCACAGCGCCGCCGGTCAGACGGGCGGTACCCCGAGTGCGCGCGGCATCACGGTGGGCACCTTCGCGCTCGTCATTAATGTGATTTACAGCATCATCTTGCTGTTTATGGGTTTGGAGACGAGCTTTGTCGTGGCGATCTTCGGCCATGCGCTGCCGTCTTCGATCCTGACGGGTCTGGTTGCCATTCCATTTTTGATGTCCGGCGTCGTGCCGCAGTCCGGCTATGGATTCTCCGCACGTGGCGGACGCCAGACGGGTATGCGCTTTAAGCCCAAGACCCGCAAGCTCAAATAGGGGAGGCCCGTAGATGTCTTCCCAGATGACGGTTATTATCGCCGGTATCGCGCTGGTCGTGGCCATTGTGGTCGCGCTGGTCATCATGCGTCGGGGCGATTCCCGTTTTACCTACGATACGCAGCATGGAACGGCCCCGCGCGCCACCGAGGGCGAGGGCAATACCGCGGCGACCGCCTTTAAGGGCCGCTTTTCCATCCTCACCGCGGGTGTGGGCGCGATGTTTGCGGCGCTTGCCGTCAAGCTGTGGGGCATGCAGATGGTCTCGTCGGACTATTACGAGAAGCAGGCTAATAGCAATCAGACTCGCACCGTTACCACACCCGCCGTGCGCGGCCGCATCCTCGACCGCAATGGCGTGGCGCTTGTCCAGAACCGTCCCTCACTTGCTGTCGTGGCCTACCGCGATCTTGCCGAGGATGAGGTTCTGGTTCGCCATCTTGCCAACGTGCTCGGTATGCCCTACGTGGCGGTTCTGCGCAATATCCAGGACAATTCCGAGGGCGCCCAGAGTCTGCATACCATCGCGACGGACGTCCGTCGCTCCACGGTCGCCTATATTCAGGAGCATGCCGGCGAGTTCCCGGGCGTCAAGATTGCCGAGCGTACCGAGCGCCAGTACCCGTACGGCGAGACGGCCTGTCACATTTTGGGCTATACCGGCACCATTACCTCAGAGCAGCTCGAGGCCCAGAATAAGAAAACCTCTGGCGATGATGATGCTTCTGCTGGCCGGATTACGTACCAGTCGGGCGATATCGTGGGCCAAGCGGGCGTTGAGAGCTACTACGAAAACCTGCTGCAGGGTATTCGTGGCGAGCAGACCGTCAAGGTCGATGCCTCGGGCAATGTGACCGGTCAGGCCGGCGCCGTGCCCGCGAAGGCCGGCTCCGACATTAAGCTCACGCTCGACCTTAAGATCCAGCAGGCCTGTGAGACGGCGCTGGCGAGCGCTATCGAGCTTGCCAAGACCACTGGCTACAGCAATGCCGGCAACGGCGCCGTGGTGTGTCTCGATCCCAACAATGGCGAGATCCTGGGCATGGCGAGCGAGCCCAAGTTCGATCCGTCCGTCTTTATCGGCGGCGTCTCAAATGACGTGTGGACCGAGCTCAATGATGACAAGGGCTCGCACCCGCTGCTCAACCGCGCCATTAGCGGACAGTACATGTCGGCCTCGACCATCAAGCCACTCTCGGCACTGGCCGGTCTTGAGTTTGGAACCTACACCTCAACGCAGACAACCAACTGCACGGGCTATTGGACGGGCTTGGGCAAGGCTTGGGGCAAGCGCTGCTGGCTGCATTCCGGCCACGGCACCATGACGCTGCAGTCGGGTATCGCCAACTCGTGCGACCCCGTCTTCTACGACATGGGCAAGGCGTTCTTCTATGACGAGCAACATCCCGAGGGCCTGCAGGAGGTCTTTCGTCGCTGGGGTCTAGGCAAGACCTGCGGTATCGATCTGCCGAGTGAGGGCGCGGGCCGTATTCCCGATGCCGAGTGGAAAGAGTCGTACTTCACCGATGCCTCTGCCGAGGATCGTAAGTGGAATGCCGGCGATATGACCAACATTGCCATCGGCCAGGGCGACATCCTGGTGACGCCCCTGCAGATGGCGTGCGCCTATATGGGTCTTGCCAACGGCGGCAAACAGTACGTGCCTCACGTGTTTTTGTCTGCCGTGTCGCGCGATGGCGACGGCGATGCCTATAAGTACAACGGCAAGGGCAAGAAGAAGCGTCTGGAGGCCAAGATCAACAGCGATTCGGATTTGGCTCTTGTTCGCAACGGCATGCACGACGTGATTTACACCGCATCGACGTCCCTGGCGGCTCACTTTGGCACCCTGACGCCGCAGGTATACGGCAAGTCGGGCACGGGCGAGAAAAGCGGCGAGGACGAATACGCGTGGTTCTGCGCCTATGCACCGGCCGATAATCCCAAGTATGTCATCGCTACTGTCCTGGAGCAGGGCGGCGGTGGCTCAGATACCGCGATGCATGTCGTGCGCGACGTGCTCGGCGTGATTTATGACGAGCCCGATACCTCTTCGGCCTCGGGCGATTCTTCGGTTCGATAGGAGGTTGCGATGGATTTTTCTCCGGCGGATCTGTTCCGTTCAACCAAGACCGGCTCTCGCAGCAGCCTGGACCGCGTCAACAAGCAACTTTCGGCCTCGCGCGGCACGTTTCGCCAAAAGGTGCATATCGGTGTGCTCGTGGCTACTGTGGCGCTCGTCGCCTACGGTGCCATCATTATCTGGTCGGCTTCGCAGTTTAAGGCCGATGCCTCGTTCTCACGCCATCTGCTGGGAATTGGCATCGGTGCGGTGCTGGCGGTGCTGGTCTGGCGTACCGACCTGCGCGGTATATCCAATTTCTCGACGGCGTTGCTCGTCATCGACCTGATTGTGATCTTCTCGCCCAAGATTCCGGGTCTGTCCTATACGGGCGGTCTGGGCATGACGGGCTGGATCAAGATTCCCGGTATCGGCTTGACATTCCAGCCGGTTGAGCTTGCCAAGCTCATCACCATCTTCTTTATTGCTACGCTTGGCTCGCAGTATAACGGTCGCATCGATACCGCTCGCGACTACGTCAAGCTCTGCGGCATGCTGTCCATTCCGTTTTTGGCCGTCGTTGCCATGGGCGACCTGGGCTCGGGCCTGGTCGTGCTGGTTTCGGGCGCCATCGTCATTTGTATGAGCGGTGCACGCCGCGAATGGGTGCTGTCGACCCTGGCCCTGCTCGTGGGCCTGGTGGCCCTCGTCCTGGCGCTCGATTCGGTCTTTGATTCGCTGCTCGGCCACGATGTGCTCATCAAGCAGTATCAGATGAACCGTCTGACGGTCTTTATCGACCCCGATAATGCCGATTCGGACGATGCCTACAACCTGCAGCAGTCGCTTATCGCCGTTGGCTCTGGCGGCTTCTTTGGTAAGGGCTTGGGCCATGCGACGCAGTCGGCCGGCGGCTTTCTGCCTGAGTTCCACACCGACTTCGTCTTCGCCTTCCTGTCCGAGACCTTTGGCTTTTGCGGTTCCTTTTTGCTCCTGTGCCTCTACGTGCTGTTGATCTTTTCGACGATTCGCGTCGCCTTTAAGTGTGAGTCGCTGTTTTTGCGTCTTTCGTGTGTGGGCATCGTTGGCATGTGGGCGTTCCAGACCTTCGAAAACATCGGCATGTGCATCGGCATGATGCCGATTACCGGTATTCCGCTACCGTTTATTAGCTTTGGTTCGTCTTCGATGATGATTCAGCTGCTGACGGTGGGTATCGTACAATCCATATGGCGGCATCGTTCGGGCGCCGCGTAACCGCTGGAGGGGTTTGCTATGAAAATTCCCGTAGATAAGCTGACCCGCGCTTTTAAGATGGGCGCGTCCGTTAAGAAGGATTCCGATACGCCGGTGCGCGTCTCGGTCTATCTGGATTCGTCCGCCTCGCGCTTTCTGGCCGAGACGGTGCGTGACGCCTTTGTGCCGCAGACGACCTCGGGCATTGTGCGCGTCGAGCGTCTGGGGGAGGAGCGAATTGCTCCAAAGACCGATACCGATGTGGTGCTGGTGCTCTCGTGTGGTTCCGACCGCTTGGAGAGTGCCGTGCAGGAGCTCGTGATTGCCGGCGCGCCCGTATGCGTGCTTGCCGAGTCTGCTGTGGAGGTGCCGTTTATCGAGGAGTCCACGCCCATGCTCGGCGTGGTAGCGGCAACCGATAAGACGTATCTGCTCGAGACGCTTGCCCGCTGGATTCTCGATCGCACCGACAAGGAAACGGCTTTTGCTGCGAATTTTGCCTTCATGCGCATCGCGGCGGCCAATCGTATTATCACCTCGTGCGCGCTCACCAATATGGCGACCGGTGCGTTGGTGTTTTTGCCGGGCGCCGATTATCCCGTTATGGCGCTGGCGCAGGTGGGTATGCTCTTTGAGCTCGCTGCCGTCTTTGGACGCGGCATTAAGCCTGAGCGCGGCTACGAGGTCGCGGGCGTGCTTGCCGGCGGTCTTGTAATCCGCGCGGTCACCCGTGCGCTCGTCAAGCAGACGCCGCATATCGGGTTTGCCGTCAAGGCGCTCACTGCTGCCGCGGGCACCTATGGCATGGGCCGTGCACTCGTTTCGCTCTACGAGCGCGATGTCGACTACAGCCGTGCCAACGAGGTAGTCACTGCCACGTTCTCCCGCGTTCGCGATCTGGTGACCACGGTCGCGGGCGCTACCCGTCCTATGGCGTCCTACCAGGACGCATCCGATCTCGCTGCTTAGGGGTTTTCCGTTGCGCGTTGCATACCAAGATTGTTTTCATTTAATTGAGCCGCTGCTCGCCAAGGTCGAGAAACCGAGCCGCTATATCGATCACGAGTGGGGCACGCTTTCCAAGGCCGATGCCGATTACCGTTGTTGCCTGATCTATCCGGACGTATACGAGGTCGGTCTGCCCAACCAAGGTATCGCCATCCTCTACAACATTCTTAACCAGGCCGAGGGCATCTCCTGCGAGCGCGGCTATGTGCCGTGGCCCGATATGGGTGACGCCATGCGCGAGGCGGGTATTCCGCTGCTGTCGCTCGAAGGTGCCGCCCCCGTCGCTTCGTTTGATATCGTCGGCCTGCATGTGCCGCACGAGATGGCGGTGACGAACTTCCTCGAGGCTCTCGACCTCGCTGGCATTCCGCTGTTGGCGGCCGACCGCACCGAGGACGACCCCATTGTCATCGCCGGTGGTCCTTCGGTGTACAACCCCGAGCCGTACGCGGCCTTCTTCGATGCTATCCTCATTGGCGAGGGCGAGGAATCGCTGCTCGAGACCTGCCAGCTGCATCGACGTCTGCGTGACGAAGGGGTCCCGCGCGCGCAGATTGTTGAGCAGCTTGCATCCATTGCCGGCAACTACGTGCCGTCGCTCTATGAGGTTCGTCACGACGAGCCCTGCTCGCCGCATGGCTACACCGTGCCGCGTGAGGGCAAGGATGCGCCGACTGTGGTCTACAAGCGCGTCGTCGAGGACTTTGGTGCCACCAATCCGCTGTCGCAGTCGTGCGTACCCTATGCGCAGCTGGTCCACGACCGCCTGTCTATCGAGATCCTGCGCGGCTGCGCCCGCGGGTGTCGTTTTTGCCAGGCAGGCATGACGTATCGCCCGGTGCGCGAGCGCTCGGCCGACCAGATCGTCTCGTCGGTGATTCAGGGTCTGGAAAAGACCGGCTATGACGAGGTGTCGCTGACCTCGCTCTCCACGACTGACCACTCCTGCATTCGCGACGTGCTCGGCAGGCTCAACCGTCGCCTGGAGGATACGGGTATTCGCGTGTCCATTCCGTCGCAGCGCCTGGATTCGTTTGGCGTGGATATGGCCGAGTCGGTCGCCGGCGAAAAGAAGGGCGGCCTGACGTTCGCGCCCGAGGCCGGCAGTCAGCGCATGCGCGACATCATTAACAAGAACGTGACCGAGGAGGACCTGGACCGTGCGGCCAAGGCGGCCTTCGAGGCCGGCTGGAACCGCATGAAGCTCTACTTTATGATGGGCCTTCCCGGCGAGCGCGACGAGGACATCGTGGCCATCGCCAATCTGGCCGATCACGTGCTGGAACTCGGTCGTTCCGTGGTGCCCAAGGCTCGTCGCGGCTCGATTTCGGTGTCCATCTCGGTTTCGGTCTTTATCCCCAAGGCTGCCACGCCGTTCCAGTGGTGCCCGCAGCTCGATTACGACGACGTCAAGCGTCGCCAAAAGCTGCTTATCACGAGCGTTCGCAACCGTGCCGTCCGCGTGCATTACCACGATGCCGAGACCTCGCTCATCGAGGCCGCGCTGTCCCGCGCCGGTCGTGACATGACGCCCGTCATCATCGATGCTTGGCGTGCAGGCTCTCGCTTTGACGCCTGGGTGGAGCATTTCTCGCTCGATAACTGGAAGGGGGCTGCTGCCAAAAACGGCATCGACCTCAATGAGCTCGTGCACCTGCCCTACGAGTTGGACTGGCGCCTGCCGTGGGAGCATGTGAGCCCCGGTTGCACGCGCGGCTTCCTCGAGCGCGAGTACCGTCGCTCGCTCGAGGGTGTCACGACTCCCGACTGCACCCGCACGTCGTGCACCGGCTGCGGAATCTGCCCCACGCTCCACGCCAAGAATGTATTGATGGGTGATCGCGCATGAGTGAGCGCCTGACCGACAACTCCACGCTCTTTAGACTTCGTGTTCGCTATGGCAAGCGCGATCGACTTAAGTACCTGGGCCATCTCGAAGTAATCCATACCATTGAGCGCATCGTGCGCCGTGCGGGACTTCCCTATGCCGTCACGCAGGGCTTCTCTCCGCACATGCGCGTGGGCTTCTCTTCGGCGCTACCGGTGGGTACGTCGTCGACCTGCGAGTGGTATGACCTGTTTATGACCGAGTTCGTGGCGCTCGACGAGGCGTTTGGGCGCCTGGCTGCGGCGTCTCCGGCCGATCTGGCGCCCATTGAGGCGGCGTACATCGACGTGCGCACGCCGGCGTTGACGGCGCAGCTCACGCGCCTGTCGTATCGCATTGACCTGCACTTGGATCCCGAGGCGCCCGTAAGCGCCGACGAGGTGCGTCGCGCGATCGACGCACTGCGCGCGGACCATGGCATCGACTACGCGCGCGGCAAAAAAAGCAAGCGCTTGGATTTGGATCACACGCTCGTGGGCTATGAGCTCACGGCGGGGGATCGCCCGGACCATTTGGTGCTCATGCTCGACACCCATGCCGACAACGAGGGCTCCATGCGTCCGGAAATTTTGCTTTCCGCTGCTGATGTTTTGTTGCAGGGCTTGACCCCGGGCGTGGATGCACCTATTGTTTCCACCGGTATGCAAGACCTCGTGACCATCTGCTCCTACGATGTCGAGCGTCAGAATCAAGCATGCGAGGACGACGAGGGCCGACTCGTCAGCCCCATACCTGTGCGAACTTGTGGATTTGCTCCACATACTCGTTGACGGGGGTATTATCGCCTGCTACTATATTCGGCTGTTGCACTAACTGATGCATGAAGGGCAAGTAAACATGTACGCAATCGTTAACACGGGCGGCAAGCAGTACAAGGTCGCCACCGACGATGTCATCACCGTCGAGAAGATCGAGGGCAATGAGGGCGACAAGGTCACCCTGCCGGTCATCTTCCTCAACGATGGTAAGAAGATCGTCACCGATCCCGACAAGCTGGCCAAGGCCAAGGTTACCGCTCAGATCGTTGAGCAGTTCAAGGGCGAGAAGCAGCTGGTCTTCAAGTTCCACAAGCGTAAGCGCTATCGTCGTCTGAAGGGTCATCGTCAGCAGCTCACCAAGCTGAAGATCGTGAAGGTCCAGGCTACGTCCCGCGCCAAGAAGGCTGTCAAGGCAGAGGCCGAGGCTGTTGCCGAGGCTCCCGTCGCCGAGTAGATTACACTCGTAACGAAAGAGTAGGTATACACAATGGCACACAAAAAAGGACTCGGTTCCTCCCGTAATGGCCGTGACTCCCGCGGTCAGCGCCTTGGCACGAAGCGCTTCGCCGGCCAGACGGTAACCACGGGCACGATTCTCGTCCGTCAGCACGGCACGCACATCCACCCGGGTGAGAACGTTGGCCGTGGCAAGGACGACACGCTGTTCGCGCTGGTCGACGGTACCGTTGAGTTCCACAAGGGTATCAAGCACAGGGTCAGCGTACGCCCGCTCGCGAACGCGTAATTCACCCTTCATAGAGCACATATGTGGGAGGCACTTGAGTTTTAGGATTCAAGGGTCTCCCTCTTTTTTGTAGGAGGCGATTCTGTTGTCACAGTTCACCGATATCAGCCGCATTAACGTTTGCGGCGGCGACGGCGGAGCCGGATGCATGTCGTTTAGGCGCGAGGCATTTGTTCCCAAGGGCGGCCCCGATGGCGGCGACGGCGGTCGTGGCGGCAATGTTGTCATCCAAGCCGATGCTCAGCTGTCTTCGCTGATCGATTACCGCTTTAAGCATCACTTCCGCGCCGAGCGCGGCACGCACGGCCAGGGCGCTCGTCGCAATGGCAAGAGCGGCGAGGACCTGATTCTTAAGGTCCCTATGGGTACCGTGGTGCGCGAGCTCGACCCCGAGACGCAGACCCCGATGTTCGAGATTGCCGACCTGGTGCACGATGGCGAGCGCGTCGTCGTGGCGCCCGGCGGTGCCGGTGGCCTGGGCAATACCCACTTTGTGACGTCGGTGCGCCGCGCGCCCGCGTTCGCTCAGCTGGGCGAACCGGCCGAGGAGCACTGGATTGAGCTCGAGATGAAGCTTATGGCCGATGCCGCGCTCGTGGGCTTTCCCTCGGTGGGTAAGTCTTCGCTCATTGCGCGCATGAGTGCCGCCCGTCCCAAGATCGCTGACTACCCGTTTACCACGCTCGTGCCAAACCTCGGCATGGTGCGTGCCGGCGAATATTCTTACGTCGTTGCCGACGTCCCCGGCCTTATTGAGGGCGCGAGCGAGGGCAAGGGGCTGGGCCATCAGTTCCTGCGCCACATTGAGCGCACGGCTTTGATCATGCACGTCGTCGACATGACGGGCGGGTTTGAGGATCGCGACCCGGTTGAGGATTACCGCATCATCAACCGTGAGCTCGAGCAGTATGGCGCCGAGCTTTCGGAGCGTCCGCAGATCGTTGTCGCCAACAAGTGCGATGCGCCGGGCACGGCCGACAAGATTGCCGACCTTAAGCGTGCGGCGCTCGACGATGGCCATATGTTCTTTGCCGTGTCCGCCGTGACGGGCGCCGGCCTCAACACGCTGATGCTTGCCGTGGGCGAGCAGGTGGCTAAGCTGCGCGCCGAGCTGGCGGTCTCCGATGAGCCGGTCGTTCTGCGCGACGATGAGTGGGAGCGTCGCCGCCTGCAGCGTGAGAAGCGGTTCCGCATTGTCCAGGAAGAGCCCGGTGCCTTCCGTGTGGTTGGTCGCGCGATTGAGCGCATGGTCATCCAGACCGACTGGGAAAACGAGGAAGCCGTCATCTACCTGCAGCATAAGTTTGCGCGCATGGGTGTCGACGACGCGCTCGAGAAGGCCGGTTGCCGCGCGGGCGATGAGGTCCGCATTTGCCAGCGCGCCTTTGACTTTGAGGGCGCCGAGGACTTCTCGGAGTACGAGGAGCTCGATGATGCTGGCGAGGACGTTGCCGTTGAGGCCATTGACGTGGCCGATGCTGCGGATGAGGGCGTCGAGGTTGTCGATGTGGCGGATGCCGCGGACGATGTCGAGACCCCGGAAGGCGAGTAAGCCATGTCGCTGCGCGGTGGAATCGGTCTGCCCGAGCTTCCTCTAGAGGACGGGCAGGAGTTTAAGCTTGGCATTATGGGTGGCACCTTTGATCCCATCCATTACGGACACCTGGTGACCGCTGAGCAGGCGCGCGAGTCCCTCGACTTGGACGCCGTGCTCTTTATGCCGGCGGGCACGCCTGCCTTTAAGCTTGACAAGCCGGTGACGCCTGCCGAGGACCGTTATGCCATGACGGTTCTCGCCACCGCTGCGAACCCGGCCTTTTTGGCGAGCCGGTTCGAGATCGACCGTCCGGGCGTAACCTATACGGCCGATACGCTTCATGCCCTTCGCGACTTTTACCCGCCGCAGGTAAAGCTCTACTTTATTACGGGCGCCGACGCAATTATCGATATTGTGACCTGGCATGATGCCGAACGAATCGCTGAGCTTGCTACCTTTATTGCGGCGACGCGACCGGGCTTTGATATCGATACGGCTCGCGCGCGGATCAAAGAGTCGGGTCTGCCGTTCGACGTGCGCTATATCCAGATTCCGGCGCTGGCGATCAGCTCGACCAACATTCGTAAGCGAGTTGCCCGCGGTATGAGTGTGCGCTATCTTACGAGCGAGTCCGTGCTCGGCTATATTCGTAAACGCGGGCTGTATGCCGATCTGGGTCAAAAAGATTTTGAGTGATGGGGGTCTACGTTGCCGGTAGAGGATCAGTTTGAGGGCGATGAGCGCGCGCTGCTCAAGCGCATTCAAGAGCTGCTCGATGTTCGCATGAAAGACAAGCGCAAGCGCTATGTGCATTCGTTGGGCGTTGCCGAGACTGCGTTACATCTGGCCGAGGTGTATGGTGTCGATCGCTTTGACGCCGCTGCCGCCGGCCTGATCCACGACTGGGACAAGGTCCTCTCCGATGATGAGCTGGTCACACGCGCCTTGCATTACGGCATTAAGATTGCGGGTTCGCCCTCTGCCGCGACGCCGCTTTTGCATGGCCCTGTTGCCGCCTGTGAGCTTCCGCAGCTTTTTCCCGAGCTGTCGCCGGCGGTCTTTCAGGCTGTCGACCGTCACACCGTGGGCGCTTGCGACATGATGCCGCTCGATATGGTGGTCTTTATTGCCGATGCCATCGAACCCAACCGCCACGGCGATTATGCCCATGCGCTGCGCAAGATGGTGGGGAAGTCCTCGCTCGACGAGTTGTTCTTCTCCTGTTTTGCGCAGGGTCTGGTCTATGTGATTCAGACCGGGCGTTATCTTTATCCCACGGCTATTACGATTTACAACCATTACGCCCAGCTGCGCTAGCTCGGGTGCGTCTAGAAAGAGGTATTCCATGGCCGACGAGACCATGACCGACGAGCAGATTCTTGAGGGTGTGGAGCACAAGAGCTTCGCCGCCACGTCCGACCGCACCGCCGCCTCGCTGTCCGCGAGCGGTGTCGCCGCCGAGGATGTCGCCCGCGCCGCCGCGCAGGCCGCCTACGACAAGAAGGGCGAGGACGTGCAGGTGCTCGACCTGACCGAGCTTTCCGATGTGTGCGACTACTTTGTGCTCGCCACCGGCACCAACAACCGCCAAGTCGATTCGATCGTCGACGAGATCGAGGAGAAGGTCGCCGAGGCTTGCGGCGAGCATCCGTTCTCCATCGAGGGCCGTGAGCAGAAGACCTGGATGCTCATGGACTACGGTTCGGTTGTCGTCCACGTCTTCACTCCCGAAGCCCGCGACTTCTACCGCCTAGAAAAGCTCTGGGGCGACGCCCCCCAGCTCCCCCTCAACCTCCTCTAGTAGCTCATTTGAGACGGGGTTTAGCTACCCTCACGCATATCGCCGGTCAGTTGCGGTTTTCCACACCTGCCCGGCTTTCTTTTTGCCTAAAGGCGGTTAATCGTTGAAGCGGGATTGGCGGCCGAAGGATAGGGCGGTGTCGCCGAATTTGTCTCGGACGGCGTCGATGGCGACTGAGAGGTCGCGACGGTCGCTCGATTGGGCCCCGCGGTCATCGACTTCGCAGAACAGGTCGGTTTGGATACCGCCTTGGTGGTCGAAGTCGCTCATGCCGATGCCTGCTAAGCGAACATGCATGCCTTCCTGCCAGATGTTGTCGAGCAGTTCGAGTGCAACCGCCACGAAGATGTTCTCATCGTCGGTCGGATGAGGCAGCCGGCGCTGTGCCGTACGCCCGCTGCCATACGAATACTTAAGCTTGAGCGTTACCGTGCCGCCCGTCAGTCCCTGACGGCGCAGGCGGCGTCCAACCGACTCACCCAGCAGCGCAATCGCCGCTTCGATGTCCCCGCGCTCAGTCAAATCTTTCGCAAAGGTGCGCTCATTGCTCACCGATTTAACCTCACGCTCTTCATCGAGACTCGTGACTTCGGAGATTTCAAGTCCCAGCGCACGCTGACGCATACGTTCGCCGTTGACGCCAAAAATAGAGGCCAAGGTGGATTCCGGCGCGCGTGACAGCTCGCCGAGCGTGTAGATGCGCATACGGCGCAGTCGCTCCTCGGCCGAGCGCCCGATGCCGCTCATGGCAGATACCGGCAGCGCGGCCAAAAAGCGCTGCTCGGTTCCGGGGCGCACGATGGTCAGCCCAAACGGCTTATCCCGCTCGCTTGCGATCTTTGCGACCGTCTTGTTGCAGCCCACGCCAATGGAGCACGTCACTCCCAGCGCTGCCACACGGTCGCTTATACGCCGTGCAACCAGCAGTGGGTCCTCGGGCGCAAAGCGACCCGGTGTGATATCGATAAAGGCTTCGTCGATGGATACGCGCTCAACGCGCGGCGTCTCCTCGGCAAGAATCGCCATGACCTGCGCGCTCACCTCGCGGTAGCGATCAAAGTGCCCGTGCGTCCAAATGGCTTGCGGGCACAAGCGCCGCGCCTCGGCCGAGGCCATGGCAGAGTGCACGCCAAAGCGGCGCGCCTCATACGAACACGTGGACACGACGCCACGCGAATCGGCGTCTCCGCCCACGATGAGTGGCTTTCCGCGCCATTCGGGATGATCGAGCATCTCCACGCTCGCAAAAAACGCATCGAGGTCCATGAGGCCCACCGCCGGACCCGTCCAGGGAGGCGGCGTGACGCTCATGGCATCCTCATAACCGTATGTATGTTCGCGTCTTTCCATGTCATGAGTATACCGCGCAGCTCATGTGGGGTGCGTGTATGTGCTTGCAAATCCCGAATTCTTGTCTAAGATATGGATTTGCCCTCGACTACACCGAAGAAGTTGGTCTCACGGACTTCACCTGCCCGCGTCGATGGCGTATTATGTTCAACTGTTTGTTTGTAGTTGCAGCCTAAAGCTGCTTGGTTGGAGGAGTTTCCTTTGGCAGTCAAGATTCGCCTTGCTCGTCACGGCGCTAAGAAGCGTCCGTACTACCGTGTCGTCGTCGCCGATTCCCGCGCCCCGCGTGACGGTCGTATCATCGAGGAGGTTGGCCGCTACAACCCGATGACCGCCCCCAAGACCATCAACCTCGACCTCGAGAAGATCGCCGACTGGCAGTCCAAGGGCGCTCAGCTCACCGACGCCGTCGCCGCTCTGGTCAAGGCCGCCAACGAGGGCGAGAAGACCGAGACCGTCGTCAAGAAGTCCAAGAAGCAGCTCGCCAAAGAGGCCGAGGCCGCTAAGGCTGCCGCTGAGGCCGCTGAGGGCGCCGAGGAGTAAATCGTGCCTGAGGTTGACGCTGCACAGCTCGAGGGTGAGGCAATGCTCTCAGATCGCATCGCCGATCTCGTCGAATATCTCGTTGTTCAGATCGTCGACGACCCGGATTCCGTGAGCCTTGAGGTCATTGATGGTGATGACGCCTCTACGATTGAGGTTTCTGTCGCCGAGGATGACGTCGCTAAGGTCATCGGCCGTCGTGGCCGTACCATCAAGGCCATTCGCACGCTCGCCCGTGCACTGGCCGCTCGCCTCGACACTGCTGTCGAGGTAGAGGTTCTGGGCTAGGACCTTGAGGTCCCAGTACAAAAACATCGCCCGTGTGGTCAAGCCGCACGGAAGGAAGGGGGAGGTCCTCGCGCAGCCGCTGCGGGGGCTTCCTTCTGTATTAGAGCCGGGTATGCGCGTCGCCCTGACGCCGCCGGCGCTCAAGCGCGACCGCTTTTGCACGGTCGTGTCCGTCACCGATACGGGCGATGGCGATCTGGTCTCGTTTGAGGGCATTGACGACTTGACGGCCGCCGAGGGCATCACGGGATGCTATGTGCTGGCAAATCGTGACGACTTTGAGCTCGATTCGCTCGACGCCGCCTATACCGACCTGATGGGTCGCGAGGTGGTCGACGAGCGCTTCGGTTCGCTCGGCACGATTGTCGAGATCATGTCGACGCCTGCCAACGATGTTTGGGTTGTCGAGGGTGATCGGTACGGCGAGGTACTGATTCCCGTGATCGAGCAGGTCGTGCTCGATCTTCCCGATGCAGGAACAATTTCCGTCCACGTGATGGATGGCTTGATCGATATGGACAAGTAGGGAGGACAACATGCTGATTGAGACCCTTTCGGTCTTTCCCGAGATGTTTGAGCCCGTTATGTCCACGTCGATCTTGGGCCGCGCCCGCAAGGCCGGCCTTTTTGATTTTAAGGCGTATAACCTGCGTGACTGGACGCACGACCGCCATCGTACCGTCGATGACGAGCCGTACGGCGGCGGGCAGGGCATGCTCATGAAGGTCGAGCCTATCGCCGAGGCCATCGAGGCCATTAGCGCGGAGGGCCCCAAGCCCACGGTGGTGTTCTTCACTCCCTGCGGCGAACCCTTTACGCAGCATGTGGCCGAGCGCCTGCTCAAAAGCGAGCGCCTGCTGTTTGTGTGCAGTCGCTACGAGGGCGTCGACGAGCGCGCATACGCGTATGCCGATGAGCGCCTGTCGATCGGCGATTACGTGCTCACGGGCGGCGAGCTTCCCGCTATGGTCGTTGCCGACGCCGTCGTGCGTCTGATTCCCGGCGCCCTTGGTCACGAGATGAGCAACGTCGATGAGTCGTTCTCGACCGCCGAGGACGGTGGCCTGCTCGAGTACGCGCAGTACACCCGTCCCGCCGAGTTCAATGGCGAGGGTGTGCCTCCGGTGCTCGTGAGCGGCGATCATGCCAAGGTTGATGCCTGGCGCCGCAAGAATGCCATCGAGCGAACCTGCCGCTGGCGTCCCGACCTGATCGAGACGGCGCGCCTTACGCCCGAGGAGCGCGCATTCGCGCAAGAGATTCTGGACGCGTCGTATTCACAGAGCGAGGAGTGAGAATGGTTCCATCGCAGCATTCCGTGCTAAAGGGTGCCTTTGAGTGGATCGTGGTCGTCGCGATTGCACTGGTCGCCACCTTTTTGGTTCGCTCATTTGTGGTTGAACCCTTTGTGGTGCCTACCGGCTCCATGGAGTCCACGATCGAGATTGGCGATCAGATCCTGGCGCAAAAGGTGAGCCTCGAGCTCGGTCAGCCCGTTAAACAGGGCGATATTGTGGTATTCCACAACCCCGATGGCACCTCCGAGCACGATGTTCTCGTCAAGCGAGTTATTGCCACGGCCGGCCAGACGGTCGACCTTCAGGACGGCAAGGTCGTCGTCGACGGCCAGGCGCTCGATGAGGACTATACGACCGGCATGAGCTGGCCGCTTTCGGTCCAGGCCCCTGGCGCTCAGGTGAGCTATCCCTACACCGTTCCCGACGGGTGCGTGTGGGTGATGGGCGACAACCGCGAGAACTCTGCTGACTCCCGCTATTTTGGCCCGGTCGACCGCTCCGACTTGATCGCCGTGGCGCTTGTGCGCTACTGGCCGCTCAACCGTATCGGCGCTATCGACTAAAAACCGCTATAGTACAGTACCTAACCGTGTAATCGTTTCGACGAGGGGATATTAGAGGCATGAACGCTTCATCGCTTTCCTTCCAAGACATCATCCTGCGCCTCCAGCAGTACTGGGGCGAGCAGGGCTGCGTCATTATGCAGCCCTATGACTCCGAGGTCGGTGCCGGTACCTTCCATACCGCGACCACGCTGCGCTCGCTCGGTCCCGCCGAGTGGCGCACCTGCTATGCGCAGCCCTGCCGCCGTCCCGCCGACGGCCGCTACGGCGAGAACCCCAACCGCATGCAGCACTACTATCAGTTCCAGGTGCTCATCAAGCCCTCGCCGGTCAACGCCCAGGAGCTCTACCTGGGGTCTCTTGCCGCTATCGGTCTGGACCCCAACGACCATGACGTCCGTTTTGTCGAGGACGACTGGGAGAGCCCGACCCTGGGCGCCTGGGGCCTTGGCTGGGAGGTCTGGCTCAACGGCATGGAGGTCACGCAGTTTACGTACTTCCAGCAGGTGGGCGGCATCGAGGTCGATCCCGTGCCCGTCGAGATCACCTATGGCCTGGAGCGTATCGCCATGTACGCCCAGGGTGTCAACTCCGTCTACGACCTGGTGTGGAGCTATCTGCCCGACGGCACGCCCATGACCTATGGTGACGTGTTCCTCGAGAACGAGCGCGAGTTCAGTGCCTATAACTTTGAGGTCGCCAACGTCGAGATGATGCGTCAGAAGTTTGACGACTACGAGGCCGAGTGCCACTCCTGCCTGGAGCGCAAACTGCCGCTGCCGGCGTACGACTGCGTCATGAAGTGCAGCCATGCCTTCAACCTGCTCGATGCCCGTGGCGCCCTGTCCGCAGTCGAGCGTGCCAACTACATCCTGCGCGTCCGCGCCGTCGCCAAGGCGTGCTGCGAGGCCTATATGGCCGAGGTCGCCGGAGTCAACGAGAATGCCGATCAGGAAGGCGAGGTGGCGTAAGCCATGGCAGACGCTAAGGATTTCCTGTTTGAGATCGGTACGGAGGAGATGCCCTCCGCGCCGCTGAACAATGCCGTCAAGCAGCTCGGCACCATGATCGTCAAGGGTTTGGACGATGCCGGCCTGGCCCACGGCGAGGTCCGTGTGATCTCGAGCCCGCGTCGCCTGGCTGTGCTCGTTGCCGACGTCGCCACCGCGACCGATGAGGTTCACGAGGTCAAGCGTGGCCCCGCGGCCAACATTGCCTTCGACGCTGACGGTAACGCCACCAAGGCCGCCCAGGGCTTCGCTCGCAAGTGCGGTGTGGCTGCCGAGGATCTGGTCCGTCGCGAGGACACCGACGGCCGTGAGTACGTCTTTGCTGAGAAGAACATTCCCTCCGCACCGGCAACGCCGATTCTGACCGCTCTGTGCGAGAAGACCATCACCGGCCTGCAGTGGCCCAACTACCGCTCCCAGCGCTGGGGTCACGAGCACGCGACGTTCGTGCGTCCGGTCCGCTGGATTTGCTGCCTTCTGGGCGAGGATGTTGTGCCCGTGTCGTTTGCCGACGTGACGAGCGGCAACACCACGCGCGGTCATCGCGTACTTGGCCCTGGTGACCATGTGGTTGCCAGCCCCGCCGTCTACGAGCAGGTGCTCGAGGATGCCGGCGTGCTTTCTGCCGAGCGTCGTCGTGAGGCCATCCTCGCCGGTATCGCCGAGGTCGAGGCTGCCCGTCCCGGCTGCCATGTCGATACGCCCAAGAAGGTCTTCGAAGAGGTCATCAACCTCTGCGAGTGGCCGACGGTGCTCGTCGGTACCTTCGACGAGGAGTTCCTCAAGGTCCCGCACGAGATCATCTGCGAGTCCATGCTCACCAACCAGCGCTACTTCCCGATCTATGACGGCGAGGGCAAGCTGACGCGTGAGTTCGTGGTCGTCTCCAACAGCAAGCCCGAGAACGCCGAGCGCGTGATCGACGGCAACGAGCGCGTCGTGCGCGCCCGTCTGGACGACGCTAAGTTCTTCTACGAGGAGGACCTGAAGATCTCCCTCGACGAGTTCCGTGAGCGCCTGGCCAAGGTCGCCTTCCAGGAGAAGCTCGGTAGCGTGCTCGCCAAGTCCGAGCGTATTGAGCAGCTCGCGCTCGCTATTGCCCGCGAGGCCCATCTGGGCGCCCATCTGGCTGCCGATGCCGCTCGCGCCGCGCACCTGTGCAAGGCCGACCTGGTGTCCAACGCCGTCATCGAGTTCACGAGCCAGCAGGGCGTGATGGGCGGTTACTACGCCTGCGCGATGGGGGAGAACGACGAGGTCGCTCATGCCATTCGCGATCACTATCGTCCCCGCTTTGCCGGTGACGAGCTGCCCGAGGGCACCGCTGGCTGCATCGTGGCCTGCGCCGACAAGCTCGATACCATCGCCGGTATCTTTGCCATCGGCGAGCCCCCGACCGGCTCCTCCGACCCCTACGCGCTGCGTCGTGCCGCTATCGGCATCATCAACATCCTGCGCGACCGTCTGCCGATCGATCCCACGTCGCTGATCGACTTCGCCCTTGAGCTCTACAGTGAGCAGGGCATTGAGTTCGACGCCGCCGAGGTCGCCCAGCAGGTTCGCGACTTCTTCCATGGCCGCCTGGTGAGCATGGCCCGCGACGAGAAGATCCCGGCCGATACCGTTGCCGCCGTCTCCGCGGTGCACATCATTGCCCCGTCCGTCTTCTTCGCCCGCTGCGCCGCCCTCGACGAGGCCCGCAAGAACGACGCCGAGACCTTCGATAACCTGGCCACCGCCTATGCCCGCGCCGCGCATATCTCCAAGCCCGAGCTGGGTGCGGAGTACGACCGTAGCCTGATGGGCGATGCCGAGCTTGCTCTCGCCGACGCCTCCGAGGCCGCTCAGACTGCCGTCGACGCCGCCCTTGCTGCCGAGGACTACCCGGCCGCATTTGCCGCCCTCGCCGCCCTGCGCGCGCCCATCGACCGTTTCTTCGATGAGGTCATGGTCATGGACAAGGACGAGCAGCTTCGCGATAATCGCCTTAAGCTGCTCAACCGCTTCGAGGCCGTTTTCTCCGGCATTGCCAACATCGGTGAGCTTGCCCGCAAAAAGTAAGCCAGCCTGCGCATAAGCGCAAAAGGAGCCCCGCATGGATTGCCCGGTCACCGCTCGTCCCACCGTTATCGTTATCTCCGACTCGCTCGGCGATACCGCTTGTGAGGTGGTGCTTGCGGCGTCCGGGCAATTTGATGAAGGGGCTTTTCGCGTTTTGCGCCTGCCCAAGGTGACCTCCGTGGAGCAGGTCAAGTCATTTGTGGGGCCGCGCGTCGATGCCGACCATCGCGATGTCGCCGTGTTCCATACCATTGTCGATCCGGCGCTTCGCGCCCGCGTGCTCGATTACCTGGGTATGCTGCATATCCGTTCGGTCGACCTGATCGGCCCGACGCTTGCCGTGCTGTCGTCGCTCATCGGTGTGCCGCCCAAGTGCGTTGCGGGCGTGATTCACAAGACCGATGACCGCTATTTCCATCGTATCGAGGCCATGGAGTATTTCGTTGAGCACGATGACGGTCGTGGTTGCGACGATCTGTCGGGTGCCGATATCGTGCTGCTGGGTGTGTCGCGTACATCCAAGACGCCGCTGTCGATGTATTTAGCCTATCAGGGCTACAAGGTCGCCAATGTCCCACTGGCGCATGGCATGGAGCCGCCCAAGTCGATTTACGAGGTTGACCCGATGCACCTGTTCGGCCTGATTTCGACCGTCGATGTGATTTCCGAAATTCGCGATAGCCGCTTGGGCGATGACTACGCCCGTGCCGTTGCCGGCTCCTATGCCGAGCCCGAGAGCGTGCGCGGCGAGCTTGAGGAAGCTCGTGCTCTCATGAAGCGCTTAGGCTGCTTTGTTGTGCGTACCGACGGCAAAGCCATCGAGGAAAGCGCTGCCGAGATCATTAGCCACTTGGAGGAAATCCAAGATGCCCGCGCCCGCCGAGCCGCCCGCCATGCCGGCGACGGCCAGGAGCACGATCACCAGCGCGAGCTCGAGCACCGGCAGCACCAGGCCCGCCTTGCCCAGCCACGGCAGCGCGGCGGCCTCGTCGGCCGCGACGAGGCGCGTGATCAGGAGCGTGACGGCGATGCCGGTCGAGGCGGCCGACACGATGAACAGGATCGGCAGGACCGCCATGTTCCACAGCGGGAACGCCACGCCCGCGTCGCCCAGCAGCACGCCGGTGTAGGCGGCCACGCACACGGCCAGCACCGCGCCGACGACGTCGAGCGCCTTGGGGGTGCTCTTCTTCACCAGCAGGACGATGAGGTCGACG
>URKH01000029.1 GCA_900548255.1 uncultured Collinsella sp.
CGCCCCTAAGCGAGCAAGGTGACGTGAAAGAGGAGGGAAGCGTACTTCGGTACGCGACCGACGATTGAACGTCAGATTGCCGCTTAGGGGCGTTTGCAGCGTCGAGCTGTTACGGCGTTTGGTAAAACGCCGTAACCCACTAGACAGCCTGTGCCAGCTTCTCGGCACGCTCGGCGGCGGCGAGCGCCTCGATGACGGTGCCGAGCTGGTCGCCCAGGAGGACGCCATTGTAGGTGGAGTTGAAACCGATGCGGTGATCGGTCACGCGGTCCTGGGGCTGGTTGTAGGTACGGATCTTCTCGGAACGGTTGCCGTGGCCGATCTGGCTCTGGCGCTCGGCACCGAGCTCTGCCTGCTGCTTCTCGAGCTCCATCTCGTACAGACGGGCGCGCAGCATCTGCATGCAGACTTCGCGGTTCTGGATCTGGGAGCGCTGTTCCTGCGACTGCACCACGGTGTTGGTGGGCAGGTGGGTGATGCGCACGGCGGAGTAGGTGGTGTTAACGCACTGACCGCCAGGGCCGGAGGCACAGTAGGTATCGATGCGCAGGTCGGACTGGTTGATCTGAACGTCGATCTCCTCGGCCTCGGGAAGCACGGCGACGGTTGCCGTGGAGGTCTGGATGCGACCCTGGGACTCGGTCTTGGGAACGCGCTGGACGCGGTGCACGCCGGACTCGAACTTCATGACGGAGTAGACGCGGTCGCCCTCGACCTTGAACTCGATGGACTTAAAGCCGCCGGCCTCGCTGGGGCTGGAGTCGAGCACGGTGGTCTTCCAGCCGCGCGACTCGCAGAAGCGCTGATACATCTTGTACAGGTCGCCGGCGAAGATGGCCGCCTCGTCGCCACCGGCGGCGGAGCGAATCTCGACGATGGTGTTCTTGTCGTCGTTGGGGTCGCTCGGGATGAGCATGTACTTGATGTCTTCCTCGAGCTGGGGAAGCTTGGCCTCGTTTTCGGAGATGTCCATCTGGAGCATCTCCTTCTCATCGGCATCGGTAGTATCGTGGAGCATTTCCTTGGCAGCCTCGATGTCATCGAGCGCGCCGATGTACTCGCGCGAGGCAGCGATGAGGTCGGACTGGTGCGCGTACTCCTTGTTGAGACGCGTGAACTCCTTGATATCGGAGGCGACGGCTGGGTCGGAAAGCTTCTTCTCGAGCTCCTCGTAGGCCTTGATGATCTTTTCGAGCTTGTCGCGCATGACGGACTCCTTTTATATGCGTGAAGGTGAAAATCGGCAGAATTGATGGGGCGCGGGGCGCCGCTGCGGGGGTAAAGCCCGGCTAGAACATGTCGATCTTCAGATACATGCGCATCCCTTCGCGTATGGGGGTACATAGTTGCGGTCTAACCCATACATGATAGCGTGCGCAGGCAAACCTGCATACAACCCGCACGGAATCCGACAAAGGGAGAGTCCCTTTGTCGGATTCTAGAGCGTATGGAGCAGGGCGATGAGGAAGCGAACACCCTGGAGGTAGGCGCGGCGGGTGATGCGCTCGTTGGTGCCGTGGACGCCGCGGTCGCACTCGTCATCGTCGACCACAAACGCCGAAAAACGAATGCATTCGGAGCAAATGTGCAGGTAGTTGGCAGCGTCGGTCGCGCCGATCACGGTCGAGGGGACAATCGCCAACGGCTCGGATGATCCGTTTTCCTCCGTCCCCTTTGGATCGCAGAAATAGCGGGCGGCGATGGAGCGAACCGCCTCGAGGCCGGGACCACCGATGCGCGGGGACGGCGAGGGCTCGGAGCTGCCGGGGCCCAGCTCCACTTCGACACGACCGGCAAGGTCCGCCCCGGCAACCGCCTCACGGCAGCGCGCCACAACGTCGGCCACGCTCGTGTCCTCGAGCATGCGGAAGTTAATGTTGGCCCACATATCCTGCGGCATCACGTTGGCGCCGGCGCTGCCTCCCTCGATCTGCGTGGGCGCGCAGGTGGTCGTCACCAGCGGATAGAGCTTCTTGCTGGCGAGGCAATCGCGGACAATGGCGCCCCCGTTGGCGGCAATCTCATCCGCCGTGTAGAGCCCCAGCTCGACAAGCTGCGCGGCAAGCAGATCGGTCACGCGCGTCGGCCACTCGATATCGCAGATTGCGGCGATGGCACGGCTGAGCACCTCGAGCGACGTGCCGCCGTAGGGGTTAGACGAATGCCCGCCCGCGCTCTTCGTCTTGAGCACGATATCGGCATAGCCCTTTTCGGCCAGGTCGGCATGCATAAGCCAGCCCTCGCCCGCGCCGTACTCGGCAGCCGGAACGATGCGGTAGTCGCCCTCGTCGATCAGGAACTCGAGCTCAACACCGCGCTCCTCGAGCACGCGGCCGATAGCTCCAGCGCCGTACTGCGTGGTTTCCTCGTCCTGGCCAAAAGCCAGCAGCAGGGTGCGCTCGTGCTCCCAGCCGTGCGCCAGCGCATACTCAACCGCCTCGAGAATGCCTGCGACCTGATCCTTCATGTCGATCGCGCCGCGGCCCCAGATGTAGGTGTCGTCCACGTGCCCGCTAAAGGGGGCATGTGTCCAGTCGGCCTCGGTGCCCGGCACCACGGGGACCACGTCCATGTGGCCCATGAGCATGACGGGTTTGAGGGCGGGGTCGGAACCGCCAAGCGTCACCAGCAGCGAATGATCGATAAGCTCGACCTCGCCCGCCGCAAACACGCGCGGCCAGGTCTGCTGCATATAGGCGCGCAGGTCATCGAAGGGCTGCCAGTCCACCGCCTCGGCATCCATGCTCGAGATGGTCGGAAACGACAGCACGCGACCCAAGCGCTCGCACGCGCCGGCCTCGTCCATATCGGCAAAATCGTCCTCATGCGCAAAGAAGCGCCAAACCTCGGCCATGACATCCTTTCGATTGTGACGACAAAGGCCACCCCACGGGAGCGGCCCTGCAACGTAAGCGTTTGCGCCGGTTATTTGTCTTCGAGATAGCGAGAGAGGAACTCGCGAGTGCGCTGGTGTTTGGGGTTGCCGAAGAGCTCGGCCGGCGCGGCGTCCTCGAGCACCACGCCCTTGTCCATAAAGACCACGCGGTCGGACACCGTGCGGGCAAAGGCCATCTCGTGCGTGACGACAACCATGGTCATGCCGTCGGCCGCGAGCTTGCGCATGACCTCGAGCACCTCGCCCACGATCTCGGGGTCGAGTGCCGAAGTCGGCTCGTCGAACAGCATGATTTGCGGACTCATGCACAGGGCGCGGGCGATGGCCACGCGCTGCTTTTGGCCACCGGACAGGCGACCCACGGCGGCGTGCGCGAACTTTTCGAGCCCCACGCTCGTCAGATGCTCCATTGCGACCTTCTCGGCCTCGGCCTTGCCCATCTTTTTGAGCGTGACGGGCGCGAGCGTGCAGTTGTCGAGCACATCCATGTTGTTGAACAGGTTAAAGCCCTGGAACACCATGCCGATGTCCTCGCGCAGCTTGTTGATATTGCAGCGCTCGGCCGTAAGGTCCTGGCCGTGGAACCAGATGTGGCCCGCGTCCGGGGTCTCGAGCAGGTTGAGGCAGCGCAGGAAGGTCGACTTGCCCGAGCCCGAGGCGCCGATAATGGTGACGACCTCGCCGGGATTGACAGCGAGGTCGATGCCCTTAAGCACCTCGAGCGAGCCAAAGCTCTTGCGCAGGCCCTCGACGCGGATGAGCGGCTCATTGGTCTGTGCGGCGGCCGCGGTGCCGGTAGTGGCGGTATCTGCCATGATGATTCTCCTCGTCTTGAGCCTAGTTGGAGCTGGGCAGCGTGGCCGGGGCCTCAGCGCCCAGCTTTTTGCCAAAGGCCTCGAGCAGGCGGCTCGCCACGAGCGTCAGGATCAGGTAAACCACGAGCGCCACGCAGTAGACCTCCATCTGGCGGTAGTACACGCCGGCGACGGTGGTGGTGGCGTACATGAGGTCGAACACGCCGATGACCGAAAGCACCGACGAGTCCTTGATGTTGATGATGAGCTCGTTGGTGAGCGCCGGAATCGCGTTTTTAATACCCTGGGGGAACACAACCTTGCGCATAGCCTGCCACTGCGAAAGACCCAGCGAGCGCGCCGCCTCGGCCTGGCCGGGATCGATGGACTCGATGCCGCCGCGCAGGACCTCCATCATGTAGGCGGTGGAATTGAGCGAGATGGTGACGAGGCCGGCGGTGAAGGTACTCCAGATTTGGTTGGCCTGGGCGGTCTCGAAGCCCATGCCGCGCAAAACGGTGAAGCCCGCGTAATAGATGAGCAGGCCCTGGACCATCATGGGCGTGCCGCGCACGATGGTGGAGTAGATGGTCGCAAAGCCACGGCCGATACTCTTAAAGAAGCGCACCAAGTCGTTGTCCACACGGTCGAAGGTCTGAATGCGCAGGAACACAAAGAGCAGCGCCAGGAAAAAGGCGATGACGGTGCCGAAGGTCGCAAGCGCGATGGTGATCTCGATACCGCGGATAAAGAAGTCCCCGCTCTTGTAGGTCATGTAGACCAGACTCGACAAAAAGTCGCTGGGGTTGGAGTCCGAGACAATGCTCACCCGCACCAGGTCGATAAACGACATGACGCAACGGTCGATAAAGAAGATCGCCGCAATGGCGACCACGACATAGCTGCCCAGGCGCGCGCCGCGACGAAAGCGCTCGGAAGCAAACGGCGATGTTTCGCGATAGTCGTTCCAATGCATAATCTTGGTGACGAGTGCTGCCGCCGACACGACAATCCAAGCCCACAGAATCGCCCAGAGGCAGTCCTGGAACACACCCGTGGGCGCCAAGAAGCTCAGCGGCGTGGGGTTGCGCTGACTAAACGCCAGACCGAGCGCCGCGATGGCGCTCGTGCCTAGATACACATAACGGTGGTCGGCCTTGATAAAGGAGGCCAGACGATTGATAGCTTTCATGCTGCCTCCCTATGCCGGCTGACGGTCGAGGCACGCGTCCCACATCTGGTCGCGCTCCTCTTGGCTAACGCCCTTGAGCGTCTTATTGATAAGTTTGAGCAGCTTGTCCGAGCCCTTGCGGCAGCCGACGTTTGACGTGACCTCCTGCTTAAAGCCCTCGCCCTCCGCAAAGCGAATAGGCACAATGCCCGGGTTTTGGACCATATAGCCCTTCTCGTTTTCGGTGTTGTAGGTCACGGCGTCGCAGGTGCCCTGCAGCAGGTTCGAAAACACCGTGGGAACCGAATCGACCGGGTTCTTGTGGACAACGCCCGGGATCTCGTCAATGACGGTATCGAGCATGGTGTCCTTTTGGCCGAGCACCGTGGCACCACTGAAGTCGCTGAGCTTGGTGGCGTTTTGGTAGGGCGAGCCCTCTTTTACGAACAGGCCAAAGTAGCCAATGAAGTACGGGTCGGAAAAACCGACGGACTCTTCGCGCTCGGGCGTAGCGCTCATGCCGGCGATGATGAGGTCGATCTGGCCGTTGTTGAGCGAATCGATAAGGCCCGAGAAGCTCTGCTTGACGGCAACGGGCTCGCCGCCGAGGGCCTTGCAGACGATCTTGGCGATCTGCACGTCGTAGCCATCGGCATAGGCGCCCTGCACGTTGTCGATGGGGATGGTGTACTCACTGGCTTCGGAAACCTGCCAGTTGTACGGGGCGTAGGCCGCTTCCATGCCAATGCGGATCTTGTCCTTGCCGATCACGGAATCGGACAGGTCGTCGCGACCGCCGCCCGTCGTGGGCTGAACCACCTTGAGCGTGGACGGGCGCTGACAGCCGGCGAGCGCGCCGGCGACGACGGAAGCGCTCGCAGCGAGAGCGCTACCCAAAAAGATGCGACGGCTGCACACCGGCTGTGGATGCGCGTCGCGTTGATGGGGAGAATGCATAATCTGCCTTCCCTGTTGAATCGTATGCTGACGACTTAACAGGATATACGCCAGCGACCAGCAGCGCAGCACAAGCTCGAAAAATTAATAGACACACGGTAGTCATTGGGAGCGTCGATGTTTTGGCAATGCCAGCGAGCGCCACCCAGAGCGAACAAGTTAGCATGAAAAAGGCAAGGCATAGACCTTCTGGTCATGCCTTGCCTTTTGAATGACAAATTGTCGCTCTGGGTGGCGCGCAGCGTCGACCGGTCCGTCGTTCGTTAGAACGGCGGAACCTCTAGAGCAGGGTAACGCTAAAGCTGCGAACGTCCGTCTCACCCGGTGCCAAGACGATGGTGTTGACCTTGTGCTCAAAGACATCGTCCTCGGTGTCCATGGTGGTGTGGCCGGTCCAGGGCTCGAGCGCCACAAACGGGGCGTCGTTGGCGGCAGACCACACGCCGATGTACTTAAATCCCTCAAAGTCGATCTTGACGCCGTGACCCGACTTGCGACCGCGCAGTGTGAGCGTGGAGCCCGGAGTATCGGTGAACATGATGGCGTCGTTATCGAAGCTGCGGTGCGTGATGGGCAGCACGTCCGAGTTGTCGGGGGCCTTATAGCTACCCTCGAACGTCATAAGGCCATCGGGCGTGATGACGGGGGCCTCGTTAGTCCAGGCCTCGGTAAACGCCAGCTCGTAATCCTCAAACGCCTCGTCCTCGGCACCGGGGGCGGGCACGTTAAATGCGGGATGGCCGCCCACCGAGAACGGCAGGTCCACGTCGCCGGTGTTGGTGACGGTAAAGGTTTGCGTGAGCGTGGCGTCGCCGGTCAGAGCATAGGTCATGTTGAGCTTAAAGTGGAACGGGAACGCCTTGAGCGACTCGGGCGTGTCAGTGATCTCGTACGTTACCGAGGAGCCGTCCTCCGAAACCTCGACCAACTTGTGCTCGACGATGCGAGCGAGTCCGTGGCGCGGCATCTCGCAGGTGCCGGCCGCAGATGTCGCCATGTTGTTGCGCAGCGAGCCCACAATGGGGAACAGGATGGGCGCATGCTTGCCCCAAAAGGCGGGGTCGCCCTGCCACAGATACTCGTTGCCGTTGAGGGCAAGGCTCGTGAGCTGGGCGCCCATGGAATCGATGGCCGCGGTGAGGCCGCCGCGCTTGATGGTGGTGACGGTGGACATGCTACTTCCTCCAAAAGTAAACAACAGTGTCGAGGGCTATTGTGCCACTCTTGGCGGCAAGGAGAAGCGGCGGGCGCAGTTATTGAGCGATTGCGTAAAGGTCGAACCCGCCCTGCGGCGTGCTGTCGACCGTATCGGGCGCCTGTGAATTAAAACTCACCGGAACCATGCGCTTTGAGGCACGGTAACGCGTGCCGTCGGTAGCGACGGGCGGCTCATCGACCGTGAGCTCGTAGTCGCCGGGCTTGAGCTCGATGCCGTCACCTTCGGAATTAACGTATTGATACTCGTCGATTGCTTGTCCCTTGAGCGTGCGGCCCACGATATGGATGAGCATTTGGCTATCGCCGCGCGCGGTATCCCACGTCGCGCCGTCCTTAACCTCGACCGACACATGCACCGAGCGCGTGCGGCTGAGCGATTGCTCGACAGACATCTCGACCTTGGCGGCGTCTTTGCGCTGTTGCTCCACGTGGCTCCAGACATTTCCGATCGCCGCGCAAGCGATGACGCCGGCCATGAAGGCGATGAGGATGGGGCCGAGCGGTGAGCGGCGGGCCGCGTCTTCCTCGCGAGCCAGGTTGGGGCGACGCGTGGGGGCGGGCGCCTGGGCACCCTGCGCGGGCACGTCGAGTATGCTGAAGGATGCCGTGCTGCCGGGGTCGATGGCGTGGCGCGGCTGCGGGGTCTTGGCCGGCGAGATGGACATGTCGGCTGGCTCACCCAGCGTGGCCGTGGCATCGGCCTTTGCCTCGTCGGCCTCGGCCTGGGCCCAAGCCTGTTCAAAGGTTAGGGGTTCGGCGGCATCGGAGGCGGCTTCAGGCTCGACACCGGCATCATTGCCGGACTCGTCCTCGTCGCTCGACACGTCACACGGCGCGGGCTCGTCCCACTCTTCGTCCGGAGCCTCGCCCTCGCTATACCACCATTCAAAGTTATCGATATCCATACGGGGCGCCCCTTAAGCCTCGCAAATAAACACTTGCTAGCCTTATACCCCCAGATGACACGGGAGCTCGCCGGCACAGACAGGAAAAGCGTCACAACATTCGACGCTTTTCCTCGTTTTCGAGATTTTCATCGAATGTTGTGATGGTTTGGGCGGCAGCCATGCCGCGAATGTGACAAAGGGACTGTCCCTTTGTCACATCTGAAGGGCGACGGGGATTTGGATGCAGCAGAAGTCCTCTTGATGGGACTCGTCGTAGCTCGTGGTGTCGAGGTAGCAAAAGTCGAAAGCGTTGCCGATGGGCTGGAGCGCGTGCTTGTCCATGCAAGCCACGATGGCGCGGATGCCCTCGGGCTCATACGGCATGCCCCAGCGGCTCATGCACAGATACGTGCCCTCGGGCAGCACTTCGATGCCGATCTCTGCCAGCTCGGCAGCGTCGCTCGGCAGCAGCTCCTCGGCACCGCGCGGCAGCACGGCAAAGGAGCCAGCGCCGGCGATGGGATCGTCGGAATGCAGCGCCTCGCGACGCAGCATGGCACCCCAGCCGCGCATAGGGCGCGTGCCCGTCAACGCACGCATGCGCAGGATGGCCCGCATGAGCGTGGGATGGAGCATCGAGCGGCCGCGCTCGATATCGCCCGGAAACTCCTCAAAGACCACGTAGCGGCGCTCGAATTGCTTGAGCTCCGGCCTACCCTCGCGCTCGCGCCAGTAAACCGCCTCGTCGTAAAAGCTCAGACGCTCCTGCACGCTCGAACGCTCGGCTTTGAGCCCGGCAATCTGCTCATCGAGCGCCTGCACCCGCGAGCGCAGGTGATCGGTCATCTCTCCGATGTCGAACGTCGAGGTCAGGCGGTCAATCTCGTCGAGTTCGAGCCCTAGGTCGCGCAGCATGCAGATCAGACGCATGAGCGGGATCTGCGTGGGCGAATAGAAACGGTAGCCTTTTTCGTTAACCACGGCGGGCTTAAACAGGCCGATCTTGTCGTAGTAGATGAGCGTTTGGCGCGAAACGTTAAACAGGCTCGCCATCTCGCCAATCGCATACATGCCCGTCTGCATAGGTCCTCCCGACACACCAAAGCCCGCCGCCCACAGGGGCAGCGGGCTCAAACACTACTCGTATCCTACCCTAAAGACGCCTATGACCAGCGCTTATAGTTTGCACATGACACGCCGACGGCCTCGAGCGCCTTGGCGGCGATGTGATGCACCGCGTCATCGAGCGTGGCGGGGCCGTTGTAAAACGTGAGCATAGGCGGCATGAGCATGATGCCGGGCACGCGCGCCAGGCGCGCCATGTTATCGACGTGAATGGCGCTGAAGGGCGTCTCGCGCACCATGAGCACCAGGCGGCGCTGCTCTTTCATCTGCACGTCGGCCGCACGCAGCAGCAGGTTTTCGCTGTAGCCGCTTGCGATGCCGGCGAGCGTCTTCATGGAGCACGGGGCCACGATCATGCCGTCGACCGGATAGGTGCCGCTTGCGATGGCGGCGCCGATGTTCTTGTTGTCGTAGACCACATCGGCATGCGCGGCAAACTCGTCGAGCGTCATGCCGAGCTCCTGCTCGATGGTGATCTCTCCCCCACGCGTGACGACAAGCGCCGACTCGGCACCGGCCTGACGCAGGCACTTGAGACACTCGAGACCCAGCGCAGCGCCGCTGGCGCCAGACACGCCAACGACAATGCGACGGGGACGGACAGAAGACTCAGGCATGACAACTCCTTGACTACTTGATAGGGCTACGCACTAGAAAGCGAGCTCTGCTGCCCACTTATCTGTGTCGATCTCCATGAACTGCGAGCGGATGAAGTTCTTCTTAAGGTTGAACGGGACCGTGCAGTCGAAGATGGCCTTGCAGGCGATGCCGTGCTCGCGGATCGAAGGATCGAACGCGGGGTCGTTGGACGGGTCGAGCACGTGGCAGTGGCAGCCGGGGATGGTGATGAGGTCGACGTCGGCCTGGAAGCGCGTGGTCATGGCCCACATCACGTCGCTCATATCGAAGATGTCGACATCCTCGTCAACGAGGATGACGTGCTTGAGCTCGGAGAACGCCGAGAAGGCGAGCATGGCGGCGTTGCGCTGACGGCCCTCGTCATTTTTGCTCGACTTCTTGAACTGCATGATGGCAACGAACTTGCCGCCGCCGCAGGGGGCAGCGTGGACGTTGAGCAGGCGGCCCGGGATAGCGGTCTCGACCATCTTGTAGATGGAAGCCTCGGTGGGGATACCGGCCATGGAAACGTGCTCGTGCGAAGGGCCGATGCAGCTCTCCATAATGGGGTTGACGCGCGTGGTGACGGCGGTGATCTTGATCACCGGGCATACCTTGGCGCCACCGGTGTAGCCGGGGAACTCGGGCATGGCGTAGCCGTGGCCGTTGACGTCCTCGTTGATGGTTTCGTCGTGCATGAGGTAGCCCTCGAGCACGTACTCGGCATTGGCAATGCACTTCTGCGGAACGGTGACACAGTCGGCGAGCTCGACGGCGTGGCCGCGCAGGGCGCCGGCGATCTGCAGCTCGTTGAAGCCGAGCGGCGTGGTAGGAGCCTCGAAGCCGCAGCACATGTACACGGCGGGGTCCAGGCCGATGGAGATGGAGATGGGCATGTCCTCGCCACGCTGGCAGTACTCGTCAAAGAACGCGCCCAGGTGACGGCTGCCCGGGGTAATCCACATGGCGAGCTTGTCCTTGTCGACGCAGGAGAAGCGGTGGATGGTCACGTCGGACTGGGAGCCGTCGGGGCTCGTGCCGTAGGCGAGGCCCATGGTGATGTAGGGGCCGCCGTCGACGGGCGTGTTGGTAGGAGCGGGAACGATCTTGCGCAGGTCAAAGCCCTCGTCGGTCGCCTTGTACACGACCTCCTGGCAGTCGACGTGCGCACCCTCGGCGATCTGCTCAGGCGCGATCAGGTTCTCGAAGCGCTTGCCGATCTCGAGGCCCAGGTGTTCCTCGTCCAGATCGAGCAGGGCGGCAACGCGCTTGCGGCTGGCAAGCATGCCGATGCAGACCTTGGCATCGTCAAAGCCCTTGACGTTGTTGAAGACCATCGCCGGACCCTCTTTGGTCGGACGCATAACGGTGCCGCCGGCACCGACGTGGCGATAGACGCCCGAGACCTCGGCGTCCGGGTCGACCTGGGTGTCGGTCTCGAGCAGCTGGCCCGGCATCTCGCGCAAAAAGTCGAGTGCGGAGCGCAGGTCGTGGATCTGGGAAGCATCGGTAGTGGACATAGCATGCTCCTTTCGGGAGAGTGCCCGGCGGCGGGGATGCCGCCGGGCTGGGTAACGTAGTGGGGCCGCGGCGCTCATAGATGAGGCGCTCGACCGTTTACATCAGGCCAAAGAGGTGGAACCAGGCGGCCTCGACCAGCACGACGACAAAGACGACCGCGGTGAGGGGAATGCCCATGCGCATGGCCTCTTTGGAGGTGTAGCCGCCGGCGTCCTTGCCCTCGCCGATAAGGATCGGCAGGTTGTGGAACGGCAGGATGTAGTGGATGTTGATGGACGTGAAGACGATGAGCGCCACGGCGAGCGGGCTCACGCTGGAGCCGGCCGCGAAGCTGATGAACGCCGGCACGCACACGCCGAGCACGGCCATGACCGAGCCCATGAACATGTGGATGACCATGGAGAGCGCGGCGACAAGCAGGGCGAACAGGAAGATGTTCTCGGGCACGGAGCTGGGGAGTACGACGTCGGCGATCCAGGCGTTCATGCCGGTGGCGCCGCCCACGGAACCCACGGGCAAGGCGGCCGTCAGGAACATGAGGGACTTGATGTCGACAGCGTTCCAGCTGGCAGGAGTGAGGACCTCGCCGATGATGGGCATGGCGAGTGCGACGCCAATGGCCAGGGTGACCCAGCCGATATAGTCGCCCGAGACGGTGAGCCACAGCGCGATGGCGATGACAAGCCACACGATGGTGCGGATCTCCTTGACGGAGAGCTTGCCGAGCGCGGCCTGCTTGGCCACGATCTGCTCGCGATCGTAGACGAGCTCCTTGCTGGGCTTAAAGAGGAAGAGGCCCAAGAACAGGGTGCACAGCAGCGCGACCAGCATAGGCACGCTCATGTACAGGAACCAGTCGACAAAGGACGGGCTCATGCCGCCGGCCTCGGCGCTGTACTGCGCGACAAGCGGGTTGAGCGTGGAGTCGCCCGTCAGGAAGAACATGGAGCCCGGGGCAGCAGCGGCAAACACGAGGAAGCCGAGCTTGCCGCGGTCGTCGTCACCGTAGCCGGCGGACTCGGCAATGACCGAGACGACGGCGAGAATGAGGAAGGCGCGGGGGAACGGATGCGGGATCAGCAGCGACAGCACAAAGGTGAGCGCGAAGATTGAGATGATAAGCGACTTGGCATCGCGCACGAACTTGAGCATAAACGCATAGGCGATGCGCTCGCCCAGGCCCGACTCCTTGACCGCGCTGGCGATGAGGTAGGCGCCGATGACGAGCCACATGGTGGCTTTGGTCCACGAGCTAAACGTGGAGGCGACCGTCGCCGAGATGCTCGCGGCACCCGTGTCGTCCACGCACACCTTGAACAGAACGAGCAGCGCGCAATAGAGCAGGCCCACAAAGCCCGGCTGTGCCACGCCACACGTCCAGAACACCACCGTGGCGAGCGTCAACGCCAGACAGGTCTGACCGCCGACCGTAAGCTCGACCGTCGAGCTCAGCTCCGCCAAAGGAAGAAACTTCACCAGCAAAAAGACAACGATACCCAGCACAAAGCCAATTTCGCGCTTGGTGATCTTAAACGCCTTCTTTTCCGCTTCCATCTCCCCACCTTTCTTGTTGGGGGCGCTCCGGATTCGCGGCCACGTTGCCACTTAAAAAGGGGCGCCCGTTATCGGACACCCCTTACGTTGCGCTGTGTTGTGGCAATACAGTCAAGCGGGATTTTTGGATGAGAAGCGATCCTCTGGACAAAAAGCGTCACAACATTCGACGCTTTTCCTCGTTTTCGAGATTTTCATCAAATGTTGTGACGGTTTGGATGTGGCAAAGGGACTGTCTTTTTTCACATAGCGAGGGCTGCGCGGATGGAGGGGACCTCCAGGGCCTCGCGGAGCCAGGGTGCCAGCTGCTCGGGGCGACCCTGCAGGTAGCCGCCGAGCTCGGATGGGGTCACGCGTCGTACCTCCGAGATCTCCTCTTGGTTGATGTGCAGCTCGCCCGGCTCAACATGGGCTGCGAACACCTCGCACCACTCGCACTCGCAGCGGCCGTCGCCGTGGTCCTCGCGGTACACCACGCGTCCGAGGTACTTGAGCTGATCGGGATCGCGCGTGATGCCGAGCTCTTCGTTGATGCGGCGCGCCGTCGCGGCGACAACGTCCTCCCCGGGGAGCGGATGGCCGGCACAGCTATCGGCCAGCACCCCGCCCCACAGGCGTTTGAGCGGACTGCGACGACAGAGCAGCAGGCGTGCGTCTTCGCCCTGGCCCTCGACCAGAAGCGTCAGAAATGCCTGATGCAGAATGCCCTCACCGGCATGGGCATCGATGCGGTCGACGGGGCCAAGCGTCTCGCCGGTCGCGGCATTGACCGCCACGACCTCGGCGCCCGCGCCGCCCTCATCCCAGCCGGCGCGCAGAATGCGGGCTGCGGCCTCCTCGAGCGCGGCGATGAGCTCCTTGGTGGTGTCGAGCACGCGCTGCAGGTCGCCCCCGCTCGCCTGTTCAACATGAAAGCCCGTGCTCGCAACGACCGGCACGCCAAAGCGCGTGGCCAGCGCCGCCGCGATATCGTGCGCCGGAATTTCGTCTCGATGGCACGGAACAGCCAGGATGCTCACTGTCGCCGTGCGGCCGGGCTCGGGACGCGGAATGGCCTGCGCCGTGGCGCCCAGGTGCGCGAACTCCGGCGAGCAGGCGTACACCGCCATGCCTCGCGGCGTCACCGTCAACTGGGCCTCGAGCGCAAACTTGCCCTCGCCTGCTGCAACCTTTGTCGTGTGCATACCCATGGGATCTCCTGTCGCCCGCAATGTACCTGAGACCATTTTCACCTGTATTGCGACTATACAGGCAAGCACAGCCTGCGACAAAGGGGGCAGGCACCTGGCACATTCTGTTAGAGTTGCAGGGATTGAATCCCGCTTATTCATGCGACATTGGAGTGACAACCTTGACCGCCGCAACCACGTCTAAAAGTAAGTCAACCGCCGCCGCGCTCTCCCCCGCGCGCACCAAGCTCTGCCTGGCGCTGCTCGTGCTGTTGGGATTCTCGCTCGGCTGCTCAGAGTTCGTGGTCATCGGCATCGAAAGCGACTTGGCAACGGAACTCGGCGTATCACTTGCCACTGCGGGCCAGCTCATCAGCGTGTTCGCGCTCGTCTACGCCATCGCCACGCCGGTGCTTGCGCTCAGCACGGGGCGATTCCGCCGCTACCAGTTGCTCGTGTACTACAGCATCGTCTTTGTGCTCGGCAACCTGGTCATGGCGTTGGCGCCCAACTTCCAGGTGCTCTTTATCTCGCGCATTGTCCTGGGATCCGTCTCGGGCGCGCTGCTCGCCGTGGGCGTGACGTACATCCCCGAGCTGCTGTCCCCGCAGCAAACTTCGCTTGCCATCTCGGTCGTGTACGGCGCGTTTTCCGTGGCGATGGTCTTTGTCACTTCGATCGGCAAGTTCGTGGCCGACACGCTCGATTGGCACGTGGCCATGTACGGTACGCTGACCTTTGCCGTTTTGATCTGCGGAGCGCTCGTGGCGTTTATGCCGCGCGCCGGACAGACCGACGAACCCGCTACCTTCCGCGAGCAGGCGGGTCTGCTACGCGAACCGAGCATCATCACCGGCATGCTTATCTTTTTGTTTGGCGTGGGCTCGGTCTATGTATTCTACGGCTACGTTACGCCTTATCTTGAGCAGGTGCTGGGTATGGGCACTGTTCAGGCGAGCACCACGCTTATGGCCTACGGCGTGTTCTGCCTGATCTCGAACATCCTGGGCGGATGGATCGACGCACGTTTTGGTATGAAGGCACTGCTTGTGACGTTTGTGCTGCAGGCTGCGGCGTTGCTCGGGCTGTTTGCCGTGGGCGGCACCATGCCGCTCGCGCTGGTCTTTGTCTTTAGCTTGGCGCTGCTCATGTACCTGTTCTCAGTCTCGTGCATCACACACTTTATGGACGTGGCACGCAGCCGCCATCCCAAGTCGATGGTACTCGCAAGTTCGGTTGAGCCCATGGCGTTTAACGTCGGCATCTCGTTTGGCACCGCAATGGGCGGCGCCGTGGTAAGTGGAGTTGGCATTTCCTACGTAGGCGCCGTGGGCGCTGCGTTCTCGCTTGTAGCCTGGGCACTCACACTGGTGACGATTAAGTTGGCTCGCTGGGAGCGCAAGCGGGCGAGAGCGTAGGCTTAGGCTTAGCTGCGATACTCGAGTTCGATGATGGCGATCGAAAGGAAACCGCATATGCAACGTGTACTGTTTATCTGCCATGGGAACATCTGTCGCTCGACGATGGCTGAGTCGGTGTTTGCCGAGCTCGTGCACCGCGCTGGGCGCGCGGGCGAGTTTGTCATCGATTCCGCCGCGACTTCGACCGAGGAGATCGGCAACCCGCCGCACCACGGTACCGTTGCCAAGCTGCGCGAAGTCGGGATTCCCGTCGTCGCACATCGCGCACGTCAGGTGCGGCGCGCGGAGTATGGCAACTGGGATCACATTGTTTATATGGATGCTGAGAACGCGCGCGGTCTGCGTCGCATCTTTGGCGACGACCCCGACGGCAAGATTACGCGCTTGCTCGATTGGACCGAGCGCCCCGGCGACGTGGCCGATCCCTGGTACACCGGCAACTTCGATGCCACCTACCGCGACGTGCTCGCCAGTTGCGCCGCTATGCTCGAGCAGCTGTAGGTTCGCGGAGGCACGAACCTCGCGAGCCGCGTCATCGGCATACAGATCGAGCGTGGATTTTCTCCCACTTTGAGCATTCAAGTGCGCTCTAGACGGGAGAAAATCCACGCTCATTATCTCGGATAGCGGATGCGACAAAGGCACTATCCCTTTGTCGCGTCGGGGACTGTCCCTAGACCGGCTTGACCTCCAGCTTTATCCCCTCGGCACAGGAGTCACCCAAAACATCCGAAAGGGCCCAGGTCGCATATAGCGGCAAATAAAGAACAGCTCCGCTGCGTTCAACGTTGCCTCTCGAGAAAACAATCCCGAGCCTTACACCATATTCGGCCGTATCAAGCACATGGCCGAGCGCGGCGTGCGCGTGGTAATAGGAACCCGATTTAACCTCGATCGGAACAGCTGTTCCATCCGGTCCGTCGACCACAAAGTCCACTTCGCCGCGCTTCTTTGTCTGATAGTAGTAAAGCTGGCGATTTTGGGCAGCCAGCTGCTGGGCCACCACGTTTTCGTAAATACCGCCCAGATTGGGTTCCTTGCTATCAAGATACGCCGCCTGGGCGACGCCAACGGGGTAGCGCGCCATCAACATGCCCGTATCCGATTGGTATAGCTTGAACTGCGATGGCCGTGCCGTCTTGAGCAGGGGCGACTTTGGCTCGGTTACGATATCCGCCTTGAGAGCAACGCCGGCATCGACAAGCCAGACAAAATCTCGCTGGTACTTGTCGTAATGCGCCTTGGGGTCAATGGAATTGAGCACGAAGCGTTTGTTTTCGCCCTCGAGCATAATAGGGAGCTGATCGTAAATGCTCTGCACCTGAAGGGCTCGCCCGCTTGCATACTTGGAGATATCCCGCCGGTACTGTTCGTTGAGCTCTGACTGTAGCTGACGAACAGAGGCAAGGTCGCCCCGCGTGTCAAGGAAACGCTGCACGACCTCTGGCATTCCACCGACAACGGTATAGGTCCTGAAGTTTGCCATCATCGCGTCGTGAATGTAATCAGGAATGGGCTTCTCGCTGATACACGCGTCGCGTATCGTTTGGCGAGCTCCCTCGCTCACCCCGATCGCCCAGCAAAACTCCTCAAAATCGAGCGGGAACATCCTAAGCTCGTGAACATATCCCACGGGATAGGACCTAACGCCCTTGAACTGGGTCCCGAGCATTGACCCCGAAAACGCCCAGCGGCACCTCCCGTCCTCAACAAGGAACTTTGCCATCGTCATGATGTCGGGGGCCTCTTGGACCTCATCGATAAACACGAGCGTTTTGCCCGGTGCTATCGGCTTTCCCGAGAGAAGCGTCACCCTGCTGATGAAATCGTCGGCATCCCGTGCCTCGAGAAGAGCATCTTTTGCCTGGCGATTTTCCGCGAGATTGAGCTCGATATAGGTTGCGTAGTTTGACTTACCGAACTCGCGAATCGAGTAGCTCTTACCGATTTGGCGAGAACCCGTGACGAACAACGCCTTTCGTTCAATGGATCTCTGCCAACAATCAAGCTCATCAGCGATTTTCCTGCGCAACATAAGCTCTCCCATCGCCTCGATAAATGAAATGCAGATATTTATATCGACTATTATCGATGAAATGCAGAGATTTTTAGTACCGAAATTTGATGAAATGCAGAAATTTGAGCTTACTCGCGCATAGAACAACGACGCGTGCGCCTAAGCATGGGCATAAGTGAGGTCGGGATTCTCGCATACAAATCGAGCGAGGACTATCTCCCACTTTGAGTGCGAAATTGCGCCCAAAACGGGAGATAATCCACGCTCGATATTTCGACGGGAGAAAATCCTCGCTCGGTTACTCGTCGACGATCTCGGCAAGCCAGACGTTCAGAGTATCGACCTCGGGGCAGCAGAACTTTGCCGTGCCAGGCTCGTTGCCAGGCACGGTTCCGCCATAGCGCAGGATATCGATATAGGGAAAGCCCACATGGCAGGCCATGGCGCACATCTTGCCGCGATCGCGGTCAAAGTCAAAAACGTCGCCCGGCTTGTGACCGTGGTGGCAGCGGCACGTCCCCAGCTGGTCCACGCAGCTCACGCGGATACGCGGCCGCTTGCCACGCGGCGCGCCGAGCGGCCTGTTCTCGCCCGCAGGCTTGACGCCGCCCTCGCCAATGTTACTCATGGTCGATCACGTCCAGGCAGGCCTCGATGGGAAGGCCGGCCGACTTGTCCTCTTGGTCGGCATTGCGTTCGATAAGCTCAGCCACCACACGCATGGCATCGAACGTCGCGCGCTGCAGACTCCAGCCTGCCATAACGCGGCCGACGAGCACCGCCGAGAACGTGTCGCCCGTGCCCGGGAAATAGACCGGAATGAGCTCAAAGGGAATCGTAAAGTACTCCCCCGCCACATGGTCGTAACCGATAACCGCGTTCGTGCCATTGACTACGGCGCTCGTAATGACCACCGACTTGGCACCCAGCTCACGCACGGCGTTCACAAGAACGCGAGCCTCGTCGGGCGTGATTTGCTCTGCAATGGGCGTATCGGTAAGCAGACATGCCTCGGTGTAGTTGGGCACCGCGTAGTCGGCGCACTCGAGCAGGCTGCGCATGAGGCCGATCGTGGACTCGGGCACGCCAGCGTAGAGCTTGCCGTTGTCGCCCATGATGGGGTCGACGAACACCTTGGTGCCCTTTTGCGCACGGCGGTGGCAAAAGTCCGAGATGATGCGCGTCTCTTCCTCGGTCACGATAAAGCCGGTCGAGATGGCGTCGAACTCAAAGCCGAGCTCCTCCCAGATAGCGAGGCTTTGGCGCACGTACTCGGTGGTGTCGTGGATGTAGAACTTGGGGTAGTTGAGCGTGTCGGAAACGAGCGCCGTCGGCAAGTTATGGATACGGTAGCCCATGTGCGACAGCACCGGCAGCATGGCGGAAAGCGCGACCTTGCCGTAGCCGCACATATCGTTGATCAGCAGCAGCTGAGTGTTCTTCATGAGGGTCTCCCTTGTTTCGGGCGCGGCGCGCAGCGCCACAGTGCGACTAAGTGTAGCGCAGGGAACGTTGCGAGCGGAGTCGAGCGGTACGAAGGGCAAATTGTTGCGGAAAGGTTTCGAAATTGCTCCGTTTACCTCCGCCCCCCCTACGAATCACCGGTAAATGGCGCAAGGAGTGTCCCCAAGTGCCGCTCGAACATAATAAGTTTGGTACCTTGACATTCATTTCTCATGCTCCTAGATTAGTTAGGCACAAAACAATTCAACTACCTAAATAAAGAAAGGAGCGGCACTAATTCATGTGCGATGAACCTCTTAGCCTTTGTTCGCACGAGCCCGGCGGCGACCCGTCACAGCCGGCGGATGTACCCGAAGCGGTCAGCGCCGAAGACAAACTCGCCAAGCGCATCCTGAGCGGCCTGGGCTTTTGCGGCCATTACATGCATTTTCATGGCGGAGGCGTGTCCGGCAAGGCGCCCATCATCTGCCTGCTGGCCAAGCAACCCGGCGGCGAGATGTCGCAGCAGGAGCTCGGCATGCACTTCGACCTCAAGCCGGGATCGCTTTCCGAGATCCTGTCCAAGCTCGAGCTCAACGGCCTCATCGAGCGCAGCCGTAACCCCAAGGATCGACGGCAGCTCACCATTCGCCTGACCGAAACCGGCCGGGAAAACGCCCGCATCGACCAGGCAGCCCGCATTCGCTTTAGAGAGCAGGCCTTTAGCGCGCTCACCCATGACGAGCGCGAGGACCTCGCCGAAATGCTCGATAAAATCCGCGTAACCTGGGAGGAACTGGATGATTAAAACCCTCATGGGCAGCATCCGCGACTATATGAAAGTCACCGTTGCCACGCCGTTGCTCGTGCTTGGCGAGGTGCTCTGCGAGATGCTGATTCCATTCATCACCGCCAACCTGATCGACGCTATCAAAGACGGCGCCACCGTAGCCGAGATGCTTCCCACCGCAGGCTTTTTGGTGCTCATCGCGCTGACGTCGCTTGCTTTTGGCGCCGCGGCCGGCGTCACCTGCAGCCATGCGAGCTGCGGGTTCGCCAAGAACCTGCGTCACGACCTGTTCTACAAGATCCAGACGTTCAGCTTTGCCAACATCGATGAGTTCTCGAGTTCCTCACTCGTCACGCGTCTGACCACCGACATCAACAACGTTCAGCAGGCCTTTATGATGATCATCCGTATCGCCGTGCGCGCGCCGCTGGTCTTGATCTTCGCCTTTACCATGGCATTTATCATGGGCGGCAGCGTCGCCATGGTCTACCTGGTCATCATTCCGCTGCTGGGCTTTGGACTGTTCTTTATCATCTTTAAGGTGCGCCCCATCTTCTCGCGCGTGTTCCACAAGTACGATGCCCTTAACGAGTCCGTCGAGGAAAACGTCACCGGCATGCGCGTGGTCAAGAGCTATGTGCGCGAAGACTTTGAGAAGGAGAAGTTCGCGACCGCCGCGCGCGACGTCCAGATGGACTTCACCCGCGCCGAGAAGCTGCTCGCCTTTAACAACCCCATGATGAACATCTGCGTCAACGGCGCGTTTGTCGTCATCATCTACCTGGGCTCCAAGCTCATCATCACGAGCCAGGGCACGCTGTTCGACGTGGGCCAGCTCTCCTCGACCTTTACCTATGGTTTCCAGATTCTCATGAGCCTGATGCAGCTGTCGATGATCTTTGTCATGGTGACCATGGCCGACGAATCGGCACACCGCATTGCCGAGGTGCTGGCCGCCGAGCCCACGATCGCCGATCCCGCCGAGCCCGTGCTCGAGGTTGCCGACGGTTCCATCGACTTTGACCACGTGAGCTTTAAGTATTCCAAGCATGCGAAGCGCCAGGCGCTCGACGATATCGACCTGCACATTACGAGCGGCGAGACCATCGGCATCATCGGCGGCACCGGCTCGGCCAAGTCCACGCTCGTTAACCTCATCGCCCGCCTGTACGACACCACCGAAGGCGCTGTGCGCGTGGGCGGCGTGGACGTGCGCGACTACGACCTGGACGCGCTGCGTCACCAGGTCGCCATGGTGCTGCAGAAAAACGTGCTGTTTAGCGGCACCGTCGCCGAGAACCTGCGTTGGGGCGACCCGAACGCCACCGACGAGGAAGTCCGCGAGGCGGCGCATCTGGCCTGCGCCGACGAGTTTGTCGACGGTTTCCCCAAGGGCTACGACACCTGGATCGAACAGGGCGGCTCTAATGTTTCGGGCGGTCAGAAGCAGCGCCTGTGCATTGCACGCGCCCTGCTGCGTCGCCCCAAGATCTTGATCCTGGACGACTCCACCAGCGCCGTCGACACCAAGACTGACGCCAAGATTCGCGCAGGTCTGGCAAGTTATCTGCCCAACACGACCAAGCTCATCATCGCCCAGCGCATCAGCTCCGTGCAGGACGCAGACCGCATCATTGTCATGGAGGGCGGCCGCATCGCACAGATCGGCAACCACGAAGAGCTGCTCAAGACGAGCGAGATCTACCGCGAGACCTTTACCTCTCAAAACAAGATGTCTGCCGAGGGCGAAGGGGCCGTCGAGGCCGACACCGAGGCATCCGCAACGCAAGCTCAGACCCAGGAAGGAGGCGAGGCACATGAGTAAGGCAACGACCGCCGAGCGCGCGCTCAACCGCAAGGGCGGCACCATGTCGCGCCTCATCAAGACGCTCTTTGGCTTCTATCCTGTGCTTTTGCCCCTCGTCGTCGCCGGCGTGGTGCTCTGCGCCATCATCAACTCCATCGGCGCGACCTTCCTGCAGAGCGCCCTGCAAATTATTAGCGAATCGTGGCAGTCGGGCGATTGGGAAGCCGCGCAGCCCAAAATCGCACAGCTCGTGACCACCCTCGCCTGCATCTACGGCGTCGGCGTCCTGTCCTCGCTCTTCTGGAACCGCGCCATGGCTATCGTCACGCAGGGCTCGCTCGAGAAGCTGCGCGAGATGATGTTCAACCGCATGCAGGACCTGCCGATCCGCTACTTCGACACGCACCAGCGCGGCGATATCATGAGCCACTACACCAACGACATCGACACGCTACGTCAGATGATCAGCCAGTCGCTGCCCAACCTGCTCATGACGATCATCATCATCGTCACGGTGTTCTTTATCATGCTGTACTACAGCGTGTGGATGTGCCTGGTCATCATCGCCGGCGTCGCCTTTATGACCTTTATGACCAAGCTGCTCGGCTCCAACTCCGCGCGCTTCTTCATTGCGCAGCAGACCGAGCTCGGCGTGGTCGAGGGCCATATCGAGGAAGTCATGAACGGCCAGAAGGTCGTCAAGGCGTTCTGCCACGAGTCTGCCGCCGAGGCCGATTTTGACGAGCGCAACGAAAAGCTCTTCGAGGTCTCCCAGAAGGCCAACATGTACGCCAACATCCTCATGCCCATCCTTATGAACCTGGGCAACCTGCTCTACGTGCTGGTCGCACTGGCGGGCGGCATTTTCCTGGCGCTGGGCGTACCCAACCTGAGCATCTCGGGCATGGCGCTGTCCATCGCCGTCGTGGTGCCGTTCCTCAACATGACCAAGCAGTTCTGCGGACAGATCGGCCAGATCTCGCAGCAGATCAACGCCGTGGTCATGGGCCTCGCCGGCGCCGACCGCATCTTTGAGCTCATCGACGAGGAGCCCGAGGCCGACGAGGGCTACGTGACACTCGTCAACGCGCAGGTGAACCCCGAAACCTGGGAGCTCGAGGAGGCCGACCACCACACCGGCATGTGGGCATGGAAGCATCCGCACCGCGCAACCGGCGAGATCGAGTACGTACCGCTGCGCGGCGACCTGGTCATGGATAACGTCGACTTTGGTTACACGCCCGACCACGAGGTGCTGCACGGCGTGTCCGTGTTTGCCAAGCCGGGCCAGAAGGTCGCGTTTGTCGGCGCCACCGGTGCCGGTAAGACGACCATCACCAACCTCATCAACCGCTTCTACGACATTGCCGACGGCAAGATCCGCTACGACGGCATCAACGTCAACAAGATCCGCAAGGCCGACCTGCGCCGAAGCCTGGGCGTCGTGCTGCAGGACGTGAACCTGTTCACCGGCACCGTGATGGACAACATCCGCTACGGCAACCTGGACGCCACCGACGAGGAGTGCATCGCAGCGGCCAAGCTCGCGGGCGCAGACGACTTTATCACCCGCCTGCCCGACGGCTACGACACCATGCTCACCGGCAACGGCGCACAGCTGTCGCAAGGCCAGCGCCAGCTGATCTCGATCGCCCGCGCCGCCGTCGCCGATCCGCCGGCGATGATTCTGGACGAGGCTACGTCGAGCATCGACACCCGCACCGAGGCCATCGTGCAGGAGGGCATGGATAAGCTCATGGAGGGCCGCACGACGTTTGTCATCGCGCACCGCCTGTCCACCGTGCGCAACTCCGACGCGATCATCTGTCTGGATCACGGCCGCATCATCGAGCGCGGCAACCACGACGAGCTGATCGCCAAGCGCGGGTATTACTACCAGCTGTACA
>URKH01000030.1 GCA_900548255.1 uncultured Collinsella sp.
ATTAAAGATGGTTCTCATTCTCAATAATAATTTTTTGTTATCAGACTATTCTTAAGCTGAGACAATGCATTTCCGCAGGTCAGGAAAGTGTCCGGTCAAAATAACATCTAACTTTTCTTTTGGTCAACCGTTTACCGCCAAAATCCTACCGCTCGTCTGTATTACGCAATGTACCTGCGAATATGCGAGTCAATAGACACCGTGTTACCATGAGAAAAAATTGTTATGAACATTTCCGATTTCACCCAAAGGAGTTGCCCGTGAACGAGACCGTACGCCGCTTTTTGCCGATGGTCGATTTCCTGGAGCAGATACTCGGTAAGAACAGCGAAATCGTGCTGCACGATTTCTCGGATCCCGACCACGCCATCGTCGATATTCGCAACGGCATCGTGAGCGGCCGCAAGGTCGGCGGTCCTGCCACCGATCTGGCGCTCAAGATCATGCACGACCCCAAGTATCGCGACCTGCCGTTTATTACGGGCTACGAGGGGCGCGGTGCCGGCGGCAAGACGTTGGAGTCCGCGACGTTCTTTATCCGCGAGGATGACGAGATCGTCGGTATGCTCTGCGTCAACACCGACCTCTCGACCGTACGCTCCATCAACGCCATGGCGCAGCAGCTCATGGCGTGCTTCGACGCAGCGCCGACGCGCACGGAGCCCGCCCCTATCGAGGTCGAAAGCCTTTCGGAGTCCACCCAGGAGCTCATCGACCGCAGCATTGCCGAGTTGCTGAGCGCGCGCGGGCTGGATGTAGCGTCGCTTGGTCAGAGCGACCGCGTGGACGTCATTCGCCACCTCAACGGCAACGGGGTGTTCATGCTCAAGGGCGCCGTGGCCTGCGCTGCCACCGCGTTGGGCATCTCGGAGCCCAGCGTGTACCGCTACCTGCAAAAAGTCCGCAAGGAGGGCTAAACGTGATCCCTTGGGGACGAAGGGAAACGGATCATTTTTGTCGCATCGCTTGACAAAAGACCCTGCAGTTCACACGCGCTGCAGGGTCTTTTTGCATGTCATGTTTAGTTGTTGCCAACACCTTAGAGAGCGGCGACAACCTCGATCTCGACCAGACCGCCAGCCGGAAGGGCGGCAACCTGGAAAGCGCTGCGCGCGGGGAACGGAGCCTCGAACTTGGAGGCGTAAATCTCGTTCACGGCGGCAAAGTCGGCGATGTCGGCCAGGTAGACCGTGGTCTTGACGACATCGGCAAACGTGGCGCCGGCAGCGGTCAGCAGAGCCTCGACGTTGGCGAGGGACTGCTTGGCCTGGGCCTCGACACCCTCGGGCAGCTTGCCGGTCGCGGGATCGATGCCCAGCTGGCCGGACAGAAACACCATGTTGCCAGTCTGGATACCGGGGGAATACGGGCCGATGGCTGCGGGTGCGTTATCGGAAGACACGACGGTCTTGCTCATGTTTTTCTCCTTACAAGTAAAAGGGAACGGGAGCGCGGCGTTCACACCGGGAGGCACAGTTCGGTCTGAACACCGCGCTTGATTGGGATAGTACTCAAGGTTTCCGCGCGATGCAAGATTATTATCACGTTGCGAGAATATTTTATCGCCCAACGGTTTCCCCGGACCGCTGAACGGTTCTCATGTGGAGCAGCCAGTCCAAGCTGCTGAAGACTTTATCCCGCTTAGAGCACGGGCATCGCCTGCCGCGACGGCACCACTATACTTTTGAGTATCTGAGCATTTTGAAAGGCAGGATATGACCGCAACCGCCAGTCGAACCACCAACCGCAGACCCGAGCTTTTGGCGCCCGCCGGAGGGCCCGAGCCCTTTGCCGCCGCACTCGCCGCCGGGGCAGACGCCATCTACTGCGGCATGGGCAGCTTCAACGCACGCCGCAAGGCCACCAACTTTACCGACGAGGCCTTTGAGCAGGCCTGCCGCGCCGCGCATCTGGCCGGCTCGCGCGTCTACGTCACGGTCAACATCATCATCAAGGAATCCGAGATGAGCGATGTGCTGCAGCTCATCCATCGCTGCTCCACGCTGGGCGCCGACGCCTTCATCATCCAGGACTGGGGCCTGTTCTTTGAGGTCAAGCGCACCATGCCCGGCATCGAGACGCATATCTCGACCCAGGCGAACATCCACGACGACCGCGGAACCCTTTGGTGCCGCGAGCAAGGCGCCGACCGCGTGACCCTCTCGCGCGAGCTTTCCATCGACGAGATTGCCGCCATTCACGATGCCGCGCCCGATGTGGACCTTGAGGTCTTTAGCCATGGCGCCATCTGCTTTTGCTACTCTGGCCTGTGTCTGCTTTCGAGCTTTGCCATGGCGGGCCGCTCGGCCAACCGCGGCATGTGCGCTCAACCCTGTCGCCTGCCCTACGAGCTGATCGACGAGAACGGCCGCTCGCTCTCCCCTGCCGGTCGCGAGCGCGCGCTGTGCCCGCGTGACACCAACACTTCACAACTTGTTCGCCGCCTGTATGACGCCGGCGCCGCGTCGCTCAAGCTCGAGGGCCGCATGAAGGCGCCCGATTACGTGTATTCCATCGTCGACGTGTATCGTCATCAGATTGATGACATGCTGGCCGGAACCACCGTTGCCAAGGACGAGAAAGCCGCCCGCCAGCGCCAGCTCAAGCGCTGCTTTAACCGCGACTTTACGCACGCCTATCAGGACGGCACCTCGGGCGACGAGATGATGAGCTATGAGCGTTCCAACAACCGCGGCCAGATCGTGGGCACGGTGCTGGGCAGCCGCCCGGCCAACCGCGATGTGCGCGGCCTCAAGCCCGACGACCGCCGTCGCCGCGCCGCCATCGCCCGCATTGAGCTGTTTGAGCCCGTGGGCACGGGCGACCTGCTGGAGCTTCGCCACGATAACGAGTTTGACCAGTTCCTAACCACTATAGCTACCGATGATGCCGCCGCGGGCGACATCATCGAATGTCGCGTGCCCCGCAGCATGCCCGAGGGCTGCCGCGTCCGCGTGATTCGCAGTCAGCGTGCCATCGACGCCGCCGGCGCCGCGCTCAAGCGCGATGTGCTGCGCCGCCGCGCTGTTGATGTGTCCGTCGTGGCGCGCCTGGGCGAGCCGTTTACCGTGACGCTCACCTGCTGTGACAACCCCGCGCTCACCGCCACCGCCACGGGCTTCACCGTCGAGGCCGCCAAGACCCGCGCCGTCGAGGCGGCGGACATGGTTGAGCATGTGGGCCGCATGGGCTCCTCTCCCTTTGAGGCCGCGAGCTTTGATGTGGCGCTCGATGAAGGCTGCGGCATGGGCTTCTCCGCTGTGCACAAGGTACGCACCGCCGCTTGCAAGGCGCTGGAAAAGGCCATTCTGGCGCCGTACGAGGAGCGTGCCCGCACGCTCGAGCTGCCGGCGATTGTCACCAGTGATTCCCGCCCCGCGCCCGAGCACTACCGCGATGAGCCGCAGATCTGCGCCACCGTCACCTCGCTCGAGGCCGCCGAGGCCGCTCGCGCCGAGGGTGCAACGCGCATCTACATGACCACCGACGCGCTCGATGCGGCCGAGCTCTCCCCCGCCGATGCGCTTGAGCAGGGCATCGTACCCGTACTCGACGAGGTCTGCCGCGCCGTTGACCACGTACGCGTCGACCCGTGGGTTGTTGCCGGCGCCACGGTCGCTATTGGCAACATCTCTGAGCTTGCCCTGGCCGCCCAGGTTGGCGCCACGGCGGAGATCCGCTCTTGCCTGCCCGTGCACAACACCCCTTGCATGGAGGCACTTGCCGAGCGCGGAGCCGGCGCGTTTTGGCTCTCGCCCGAGATCACGCTCGACGAGATCGTCTCGCTTGGCACCTCCGCGCCCGCAGCCCTGGGCATCACCGTGTTCGGCCGCCCGCGCGTTATGACGAGCGAGCACTGCATCCTGCAGGTGGCCAATGGCTGCATCCACGATTGCGCCAACTGCCGTCTGCGCGCCCGCAAGCTGTCGCTCAAGAATATCGACGGCAAGGTCATGCCCGTGCGCACCGACATCCATGGCCGCTCTCGCTTGTACGACGCCTACCCCATCGACCTCACGCCGCAGGTGCCACAGCTGCTCGACGCCGGCGTCCGTCGTCTTATGGTGGACGGCACGCTGCTCGAGACGGATGAGTTGGGCCGTGCCGTCGCTCGCGTCCGTCGCGCTGTCGAGGCGGCTCAAGCCGGCCGCAAGCCGGCCGCCCGCCTGCGCGGCGCCACCTCGGGCTGCATGTTTGTGGGAATTAGCTAACCGAAAGGCTTACACGTGAACGAAGAACCTCAAGTCCTCTATTGCGACGCCTGGCTCATGGCCATCGACAAGCCCGCCGGCATGATCGTCCACGGCGACGGCACCGGCGAGCGCACGCTCACCGACTACGCCAGCGACCTGCTGCTGGCGATGGGCGACGGCTTTGCCGCGACCGACATGCAGCCGCTCAACCGCTTGGACCGTGACACCACCGGCGTGGTGCTGTTCTCACTCGACAAGCAGACGCAGCCCGCCTTTGACCAGATGATCATCGACCACGCGTTCGAAAAGCACTACCTGGCGCTCGCCGAGGGCAAGATCGACTGGAACGAAAAGCTCATCGACAAGCCCATCGCCCGCGACCGTCACGACAGCCGCAAGATGCGCGTCGGCGCCAGCGGCAAGCCGTCTCAAACGCGCGTGAAGGTGCTCAAACGTCTTAAGAGCCGTCGTGGCCTGCCCACGCGCTCGTATATCGATGTCGAGTTGCTCACCGGCCGCAAGCACCAGATCCGCGTACATCTGGCCAGCGAGCGCCATCCCCTGGTGGGCGATGACCTGTACGGAACGCCGCGTCCCTGCGGCCTGATGCTCCACGCCCACAGCGTGTCCTTCACGCATCCCGTAACCGGCGAGCACATCCACATCGAAGCTCCCTGCCCCTGGGAGCCCTAAACCACCACAAAGGGGACAAGCACCTTTATGGTGGTTTTGCCGCAATGGCTCAGCCGCGGTCCCAAAACGTCTCGATCTGTAACAGTTAGAACCCATTTTCCGGTCTATCTGTTACAGATCGAGACATTCGAATCCCCCTTAAGGGAAAATCTCAATCTGTAACAGTAACTCGGCAAAATCGATCCCAGATGTTACAGATTGAGACAAAGGGACGGCGCGGTTCGTAAGTATCTCGATCTGTAACACCTAGCCCACTTTTAACGGTCCAGTTGTTACAGACTTAGACAAACCGGCAGACAACGAAAGCGGCGACGCCCGTGATGGACGTTGCCGCTTTTCTATTGAGAAAACTACTCGGTTTTCGTTACTAACCACCACAATGGGGACAGGCACCTTTGTGGTGGTTTTGGCCTTCCCGTCGCTAGACCGTGATGACGTTGTCCATTGCCCGGTACTTGGCGGGGACCTCGCCTGCGGTAATAATCGTTGCGTCGCGGAAGTCCGCGAACTTGACGGGTGCCACCATGCCAAATTTGCTGGCATCAGAGATTACGAAGCGTTTGGCCGTATGGCGCATCGAGATGCGCTTGACCTGTGCCTCCTCGATATCGGGCGCCGTGAAGCCCTGCTCGGCGGCAATGCCGTTAGAGCCCCAAAAGCCGCAGTTGAAGTTGTAGCGGTCTAGAGTTGCCAAGGCATCGGGGCCAACGAGCGCCTCGGTCTCGGGTTTGAGCTCGCCGCCCAGCACCACGGTACGCATGCCGCGCAAAGCGAGATGCTGAGCATGGAGCACGGAATCAGTCACATAGGTGACCCCTTCGAGATGCGGAAGATGCTCGATGAGCCTGAGCGTCGTCGAACCCGAATCGATGTACACAAAGCTCTCGGGCTCTACCAGCGCCGCCGCACGGGCGCAGATACGTTCCTTGTCGTCGTTATGGAGATCGCTGCGCTCATTAAGCGTTAGGTCGCGCGTCACGTGCGCGCGCTCAAGGCTCGTCGCCCCACCGTGCACCTTGGCGATACGGTGTGCGCGATTGAGCGTCTGCAGGTCGCGCCGAATGGTAGACGCCGTCACGCCCAGGGCTTCGGCAAGCTCCGGCACGGTAACCGAGCCGGCCTGCTGCACCATCGATACGATCGCGTTGAGCCTATCTTCCGCTAGCATCGCTTACTCCTCCTCGGGGTACACGACTCCCCAGTCGGCGCGTAGCTTGGTCATCAGCTCCATAACATCAGAAGCATAATCCAGCAGCTCACGCTTAGAGTCGTCGCCGGCAACGGCCTTCTCAAGATCGGCCATCTCATAGCAAAGGGCGTAAGCCTCGGTGCCGGCGTGGACCTCCTCGCGGTGGCCGTCCGCAGTCCACACGATGGTCGCGTGATCGGCGCGCGGATACTCGTTGACCTCGATATAGCACTTATCGAAGCTAATAATCGAGCGCTTGGGTTGCTTGGAGTGGAGCGTGAGGCTCACAACACCCAGCTGCTGCTCGGCATTACGGCAGACGATGCCGCCCGCAACATCGACGCCAGTCTCGCAGGTGTTGCCTAGAGACACGACCTCGGCGGGCTGGCTCGCCATAAACAGGCGCATGACGGACAGGGCATACACACCAATATCGAGCATGGCACCGCCAGCAAGGTTGCGGTTGTAGAAGCGATTGGTCAGATCGCCGTACTCCTTGTAGCTACCAAAGTTGAGCTGGGCGAGGTTCATGCGACCAAACTCGCCGGCATCCATGCGACGGCGCAGCTCTTGATACAAGGGCATATGAAGCACCGTGGTGGCGTCCATGAGGACGACGTTGTGCTCGTCGGCGATGGCACGCGCCTCGTCGAGCTCAGCGGAATTGAGGGTAATGGCTTTCTCGCAGAGCACGTGCTTGCCGGCGGCCAGCGCGTCACGCAGATAGGTGATATGCGTGTTGTGCGGCGTGGTGATATAGACGGCGTCGATGCCCGGATCGGCGTAGAGGTCCTCAACCGATTCATAGACCTTCTCGATGCCATACTGCTCAGCAAAAGCCTGAGCCTTGGACAGCGTACGGTTGGCGACGCCCGCAAGCTTGCGGCCGGCAAGAGCGAGAGACTGGGCCATCTGGTTGGCGATAACGCCGCACCCGATCACAGCCCAACGAAGCTCGGGAGCCGTAAAGATATCATCGGGGAATGGCTTGTCCTGGACCGAAGCGAACGCTGCTTTTGCGGCTGCCGCGGAGTCGAGTGGAGCCTGCTTGGAATCTGCCATTATGTGCCTCCTGTGTCATAGAACGCCTTGCTTTCTGACAGCTCTATATTCGCACAAACACGCGCTTCTGTGCGCGTTTTTGCGTATCTCACCGCTAAACGGTCATTGTTGTCCCGTAAACGGCGCATCTATACGCATATTCACGCAATCCCACGCACGCAAATACGCACAAATGCGAACCAGTCATTGCTCAGAGACAGGGGCTTATGCTTAGAACTCAAAAGACAGGATGATCCGCTTCGCCTTCGCTCATGGCGCGCTGCAGCTCTAAGGACCGTCCCAAGCTGCCGACAGAAAAGGAACGTTCCAAACTGCAGACAGAAAAAGAACGTCCCCAGGCGCCGGCATTTCAAGAGCACTCATTTAAGTCTGTCCCCAATGAGTGGGAGTAATCAGAGACCCTTTGCGAGGGAGGCCGGACGTGGCCTTCCTCGTTTTTATTCATGGACTTTAGTCCGTGCCGCGCGGCACGCGCGGCATAGAAAGCCACCCGCTCAGCGGGTGGAGGCCAATTTCCGCTACGCGACAAAAACCTTCCCCCTAGCATGAGGATTGTTCAGGTCATCATACTAGGGGGAAGGTGATTGCTGTGGCCCAGAAAGCCAACAGCCTCGCGTACACGAAATGGCTGTGCAAGTACCGCATCGCACCGAGGTCAAGCTCATCGCCGCCATCGTCGAGAAGCACCCCAAGGTGCGCTTTGCCGCGAGCCGCACCTCGGCCCACGCCGACCTCTACGACCGCATGGAGCAGGCCCTGTGCGAGCGCGTGGCCAACGCGGTGGAGGTCGTCCGCTCCGACATCAGCCCCGCGCTTCTTGTCCACACCGGTCCAAACCTCGTGGGTGTGGCGGTCCAGGGACTCTAGCGGAGGCGGGGCGTCCTGCCCCAAAAACAAATGCAAAAGACGAGCACTTCTTGCCGCTCAATCGGCAAGAAGCGCTCGTCTTTTCTTAACGCGTTGTATGGCGGAGAGAGCGCAAGTTACGCGAGCGCCCTTCTTGCCAGCTCGGCCGCGCCGAGGATTCCTTGGTCGCCGCCGCAGCCCGGGGCGCAGATGTAGCTCCTTAAGCTCGGCGGTCTGGATGTAGCCACCCAGATATTCGAGGGTCTTCTTGCGGACGATGCCGTAGAGCTGCTCCTGGTGCATCACGCCGCCGCCGAGGACGATGCGGCGAGGCGAGTACATGAGCACGAGGTTCGCGCACATCTGCCCCAGATAATCCCCCTCGAGCGCCCACACCTCATCGTTGTCCGCGAGCTCGGCCGCGGGCTTTCCCCAGCGCGCGGCGATGGCGGGGCCGGAGGCGAGCCCCTCGAGACAGCTCGCGTGGCTCGGGCAGACGCAGCGTCCCTCCTCGGTGGGACGGGTCCTTACCAGCATGTGACCGGCCTCGGGGTGCAGCATGCCGTGAAGGAGTCTGCCCGCGCACATGACGCCCGCGCCCACGCCGGTGCCGATGGTCACGTAGACGGCGTCCTCGAGCCCCTTGCAGCAGCCGAAGACCACTTCGCCGAGGCAGGCAACGTTCACGTCCGTGTCGTAGGCCACCGGAATCCCGAGGGCGTCGGCGAACGCGGCGCGAAGACCATGGCCTCGCCACGCGAGCTTGGGCGTCTGGAGGATGGAGCCGTAGCGCTCGTCGTTGGGGTCGACGCAGGTCGGGCCGAAGGCGCCGATGCCCAACGCGTCCACATCGCGGGCGGTGAACCACTCGATCATCTGCGGGACGGTCTTGGCGGGCGTAAGCGTCGGGGTCTCCATACGGTCGAGGACCTCGCCGTCGCCGGACACCACGGCACAGACCATCTTGGTCCCGCCGGCTTCGAGGGCGCCGAGCCTCATTTGCTTTTCGCTCATGTGATCCTCCTTACAAAGGGACGCCCGCAGTCATGGTCAACCGCGGGCGCCCATAACGTTGGCTTGTTTCGAGGCGACCCTACCTGGGCACGCGGTCCTGCCTTGCGGCAAACGGGGCGAGCACGGCATGCGGCTCGCTTTGGTACCAGTAGGCGACGGTGGAGATGTCGTCCTCGCGCTCGTAGAGCTTGATGTCGTCGTTGCCGAGGTCCTGGAACGTCACGCGCAGGTCCTCCTTGAACGAGATCGGGTCGGGAAGGTGCCACCTGTAGAGGCCGTGCCTGGGCAGCGCGTCGTCGTTAGTCGCGAGCATCGGATTCGGGTTCGGCTTGCCCGCGCTGAAGCGGTCGCGCGTGGCGTCGCGCGTCGAGCGGTACGGGTAGCCGGCGAACAGCGTGTTGAAGCACTGCGCCTCGGGCAGCGCGTGGGGCGGCCTGTCGAGGAAGGCCCAGGCACCGCCGAAGTAGTCCTCGGCTCCCGTCGAGGTGACCGTGGGGAACTCCTCGTCGCCGTCGAGGAAGAACTTCATCTCGCCCTCGCCCCACCAATAGCGCTCCAGGGCGCACAGGGCCATGTAGGTGCCGACGTAGTAGCCCTTGCCGCGCACGCCGTCGAGCACGGTGTAGTCGACGCCCCTGCGGGTGCTGCGCTCGCGGTTAAAGCGGGCGTGGAAGTACATGGCGTCGTCCGGCACGTCGGTGAGCGCGTAGTTGAACGTGTAGAAGATGTACTTAATGAACCCGGGGTGCTCGCTCGTAAGCGTGACCTTGGCGTGCTTCCTGAAGGGCATCTCGAAGTAGCAGTTCATGCCGCCCGTCGGGTTCACGCAGATGGGCATCGAGTTGACGATGGCGCGCTCACCGAAGCCGTTGCAGAAGAAGTCGCCGACAGGGCACTCGACCGAGGGGGTCTCCTCGTCGTCCCAGTAGAAGCGCAGCACGAGGTCACGCATGACGAAGCTGCCGGCGGCGGTCTTGTCGGGGACGGTCATCCAGATGTGGCGGATGATGCCGGGGCCCTCGATGTCCGCGAGCGTGATGGTCTCGCCGGACTCAAGGGGCACGCAGCACGAGCCCTTGCGGCCGACGCCGAGGTGGCTGGCCGACATGGCGGCGCGGCCCTTCTCGCCCGTGATGTTCTCGGGGGTGATGGCGCGGCTTTCCTCACCGCCGTGCATCCACACGTCCTTAAGGAACTCTCTCATCGTCGACCTCCTCTATTCGTCGTCGTCGCACTCGGCGGAACTGGCACCGTTCACGTAGATGATCTGCTGGCGCGCCTCGTTGACGAGGGCGTCGAAGTCGAGTTTCTCGTCGGGGCGCGCGAGCGCGACCGTCATGGCGAGCGGGAGGTTGACACCCGCGATCACGTGGATCCGGTCGGAGGCGAAGCGGGAAAAGCGCTGGTTCACGCTGCCGCCGTACGCGTCGGTGAGGACGACGACCTCGTCAGTGCCCGAAAGAGCCGCCTCGACCGCCGCGTCGAGCCCCTCGCCGTTGTCGTTCACGTAGGCGCACACGGCGTTGACGGCGTCGCCCTTACCCGTAAGGAACTCGAGGGTGTCCTTGAAGCCCTGGGCGAGAAGGGAATGGCTCGCCACAACTATCTTTCTCATTGATTCACCAATCTCTTGGGTCGAAGCTAGGCGAGGATGCCGGCGGCGGAGGCGACCATCGCGAGGACGATCACCACGAGGATGAGGGCCGTCATGCTCGCGTTCTTCTTGGTAAGAAGGTAATACGCGCTTCCCGTGATGGCGGCGGGGATCATGGCAGGCAGGATCTTGTCGAGCAGCGGCTGAATCTCCATCGCGACGTCGCCGAAGCTGAAGCTAATCGGGCAGGTGACGCCAATGACCGAGGCGATGAGGCAGCCGACCACGGTGAGGCCGAGCACGGAGGCGGCGGCAGTGAGGTTGGGAAGCTTCTCGCTGAAGTCGGTGACGAGCTTCACGCCCTGCTTGTAGCCGAACTCGAGGGCGTGCATGCGGACCCAGAAGATGGCCAGGATGAGCGCGAACCAGATGCCGGCTCCCACGGGGTTGCCCTCGATGGCCATGTAGGCGGCGATGGAGCCCATGATGGTCGGGATCATGGTCATGAGCAGGGAGTCGCCGACGCCGGCGAGCGGTCCCATGGTGCCGATCTTCAGGTCTTGGACGGCGTCCGCCGCCGCTAGGCCGTCGCGCTCCTCCATGGCCACGCAGGCGCCAAGGATGATGGCGGCGAGCCAAGGCTGGGTGTTGTAGTAGCGGAAGTGGTTGTTGAGCGCTTGCTTATAGTCCTCGTCGTTCGTGTAGATCTTCCTCAGGACCGGCGAGAGGGCGTAGGCGACTGAGGCGCCCTGCTGGGTCTGGTAGTTGAAGGTGCACACGCTCATGAGCCAGCGCCAGTTCGCGTTGCGCAGGTCCTTCTTGGTGACCTTGTAGCCGGAGGGCTTGCCCTCGGCGACGGCGGTGATGTTCTCGTTTTCCATGGTTACTCATCCTCTCCGATGAAGGCGTCTGCGGAAGCGTGGGCGGCGAGCTCGGTGTCCCTCTCGGCACGCTGGTAGAACGCAATCGCGAGGGCAACGCCGACGATGGCGGCGCCGATGATGGGCACGTTCAGGAAGGCCGAGAGGAAGAAGCCGGCGAGCAGGTACTGGAAGTACTTGGCGGTTGGCATGTAGCGGAGCAGCATGGCGATACCGACGGCCGGGAGCATCTTGCCGGCGAGGGTGAGGCCGGAGAGGAACCACTGGGGCATGACCTCGAGGAGCCAGTTGACGGCGGGCTGGCCGAGCGTCACGGAGACAAAGACGGGCAGGGCGGCGCACAGGCCGAAGAGCGCGGGGCAGACCCACAGGATGGCGTTCATCTGATTGAACTTACCCTCGTTGCAGAACTTCTGGGACTTCTCGACGACAAAGCCGTTGAGGATCTTGGCGACGACGTCGAGCTGGATGCCGAGCATGCCGACCGGCAGGCCGATGGCGAGACCCGTGTCGGAGCCCAGGGTCACGCCGTAGGCGGTGGCGATGATGGCCATCGTGCCGTAGTCGGGAATGGAGGAGCCGCCGAAGCCCGCGACGCCGAGCTGCATGAGCTGAATGGTGCCGCCGATGACAAGGCCGGTCTTCCAGTCGCCCATGACGACTCCGGTGATGAGGCCCCAGAAAACGGCGTAATTGACGAAGATCATCGGGATGCCGTAGTAGTCCACGTGCTTGATGAAGGCCAGCAGGGTCAAAAGGACGACCTGCAGGATAGTGAAGTTGACCATATTTCCCCCTTAGATGAGGTCTGCGACGGAGACGGGCTTGTCGGCGGGCACGAACTGGGCCGTCACCTTGACGCCACGGGCGATGAGCGCCTTGTAGCTCTGGACGTTCTCGGCGGAGGCGTAGGCGCGCTGGGTGAGCTGGATGCCGTCCTCCTTGACGAGCGAGCCGCCGACGACCAGCGACGGGAGCTCGACGCCCGACTCGACCAGGCGAAGCATCGTCTCGGGCTCCTTGGCGATGACGAAGACCTTCTCGCGGTCGTACTTGCCCGCGGCGAAGTTCTTGAGCGCGGTCTGCTCGGAGATGATCGAAACGGCCATGCCCGCGGGGCGCGCCATCCTCATGGTGGACTTCAGGACCTCGTCGCCGGCGACCTTGTCGTCGATGACCATGACTCGGGTCGCGCCCGACACCGGGGCCCACTGCGTCACGATGATGCCGTGAAGCAGACGATTGTCGATTCGTGCCATAACAACACTCATGTTTGCTCCTATCAAATGAAGTTTTGCGTTCGGTACTGCCTCGGCGCTATCCGGATTCGCGCCGGGCAAGGGGTTATCGGATTATTGAGGACGCGCGGTCAGCTTGCGGCGGCGCGGGGAAGGTCACTCGTCGAGCAGGAGGTCCGAGGAGCCGAGGCGCTCTTCTCGCGCCGGGGCGGCGCTCACGCTTATGTAGTCGAAGACATATGCGATCTCGCTTACGGGAACCTCTACGCGATAGCGCGTCGAGATGCTCGAGAAGCTCTGCCTGAAGGACTCGATGAAATCGGCGCGTTCCTCCTCGAAGCGGTCCTGGCCAACGTAGGTCTCAATGGGGTTTCTGGTAACAAGGCGCTCGACGAGACAGCAGAGGTGAACGTAGAGCCCAATGATGGCGTTGCTGCCGATCTTCTCGCCTGTCCTGCGCTGAAGCTCGTGCACGGCGCTCTCGATCTCATGGAATAGCCGCTCCGGGTCGAGGATGGTGATGGAGCGGATGACGTTCTGCAGCGTCATGTTCGAGAGCAGCTTCTCGTGGAAAGAAGAGAGCTCGGAAGCGTCAAGCCACCTGCCGAACACGGCATCAACCTTAGAGGCGGACGCCGTCGACATGATGTCCTCGAGGGCGACGAAGGGGACGGAGGCGACCCCGGGGTCTCCCGTGCCGATGACGGCGCAGACGCGGTGCTCGGAGAAAACGGCGTCGTTCGACCCGTTCGCGACGAGCTGCTTGAAGGGCCTCGTGAGCAGGCGCGCGCCTATGGTGCGCGGGAGGCTCTGCGAGACGAGCTGGCGTATCCTCTCCGCGGCGTCGACCCCGGACTCGGAGCAGAAGACGATGGCGTCCTCACGGTTGACGCGCTCGATCACCTTGCAGTGCGTCACGCACGCGGCGGTCGCATCGCCAAGAACCTCGGCGATGGACTTGCCGCCGAGCAGCCCGACCCCGATCTCGAGCGCAAGACCGGTAGAGACGTTGTTCACCACGCCGATAGTGGAGTCGGTAACGTTCTCGAGGGCCTTATAGGCCTCCTCCAAGGAGCCCATGTCGACGAGGAACACGACCCCGGTGCAGTAGGAATGGCGGTCGACGAGGCGCTGGAGCGGACCGACGATGTCCTTCAGCTGCTGGTCGTAGGGCATGTCGACAGCCTCGTACACATGCATGCCGAGCATACGGTTCGCCGCGTCGGCGATGCTCGTCGCCGTTGAGTAGCCGTGGGACAAGATGACGCAGAGCGTCCGAAGGGCCTTCGCATCGCGAGACTCCGATGCGACGCACAGCGTCAGAAGCGTCTTCGTGAAGTGATCGAGCGAGATTCCCAGCGCCCCTTCCACGTCTGCGGCGACCTGATCGGAGACACTCGAGGCAAACGGCAATTCGGAGGTCACGGCACCGAGGAGATGGGAGATTTGCTCCGCACAGGCAGACTTTCGCTTAGCCAGGCCGATACCCGGCCACAACTGCAGGCAAATCTCCTGGGCCAGTAGAAAAGCGACCTTCCTCGAAAGCTCGATGCCATAAGAAGAGCCTGCGTCGGCAAGGACCGCGCCCACGACGCGCTCGAAGGCGCGCGACCTCGAGGAGGCGACGCCGTGGTCGAAGATCAAGTGATCCTCAACGCCGCGCACAGCGGAGACAGCTTGCGAGACAAGCTCGGAGACAGAGAGCTCCCCGGCGCAGAATCGCTCATCGAGGGAGCACAGGGCATCGAGCGCCTGCTCGACCGGCCCTGTGCTCTCGGCGGCATCCAGAGACGCGTCGATCAGAACGCCATCGTCGGGCTGTTGATCGATCTGCGCGGAGGAGAGGAGCCCGCTGGGAAGAAGATACGGGCGAACGACGACGTAGTCGCCCTCGCGATTGAGGAACGCTTTGGCACAGCAGTTCGTCACGCAGGCGCGCAAGCCGGCGATGTTATCGGAAAAGTCCGCGTTCACGAGGCAACGGTATGCGCCGCGGCTGATCTTCACATCAGAACCGATTCGGCACCCCTCGCTGCGCAGGAAGCTCAAGATGAGATCCTCGCGCTCCTCGGGGGTCCGCTCCTTGAGTGAGGGGACGCGGGCACAGATGGGCATTTTGCTGTAGGCCGAGGAAACCTTCAGGTCATCGGCGGAAAGCGTCGTCGAAAGAACGAGGCGAGCGCGCGGCGCATCCTGGGAGGCATCGAGCCCGAGGGCCGTCGCAAGGCAGTGCTCCATCGCAGAGGGAGAGAGTGCCTCGATGCCGTTGACAAAGACCACACCCCCGCGCGCTTTCGCGATCGACTCGTCAAGAAGCCCGTTGAACGAGGCGGCGTCCGGGACCCCGGCGCAGTCGATGCGCACATAGGAGGAGTCGCGGGACAGCAAGCCCTGGTTCTTGCCGTACTCGTACACAAGGCGAGAAAGGAAAGACTTACCGACACCCACGCCGCCGCTCAAGAGGATGGGCAGGCCAAACGGAGGGTACTGAACCGCAGCCTTGCACTGCTCGACAACGGAGCTGAGGCTCATGTCGAAGCCCACGGCACGCGCGAAGTCGCGGTGATCGGCGATTCCCGTCGCCTGGATGAGGTCGGCGAGCGAGGCGTACTCGCTTGCAGAGAGCTTTACCTGAAAACGCTTCTGGAACGCGCGGCGATGAAAATAACGGACAGGCCTGCCCGCCACCTTAACCACAAGACCGGCGCGAACAAGGTCGTTGAGGTACTGGCTCGCCAGGCTCCTGGAGATGATGAGCGTCTCGGCGATGTCGGAGGTGGACAGACGGGCAAGGTCGTCGAGCGAGACGGCAGAGGTGAGGGCCTCGAGATGCTCGAGAATCCTGTCCCTCATGTCGACGGGTTTCTTTGCCAAGCTGTCCTGCGTGGTCTTGTCCATGACTTCTTACCTCCTCGTACAAGGAGTATAAGGGGAGAACAGAGAGCGGAAGGGGGCGCGTGGGGGAATCAACAGCTCCGAGGAAAAGTCCACCACTTGAGGGGCAGAAAACAACGGCCATTGAACATTCAGGGCCGACGCTCAACACTTCGGCTCGACACTTCGCTTTGGAAAGGGCCCCGGCGCGCCGGGGTCCCAACATAAAGAAGGGCCCCGGCGCGCAGGGCCTAAAGCTTAACCATGCGCGCGGCGATGCGGGCGCAGTCGCAGGCGGCCTTCTTCTCGAAGGTGTTGTAGTCGACGACCCGGCCCTCGGCGCAGGGCTTGTCGCTGATGGCGCGCACGACGACGAGGGGCACGCCGTTGAGATAGGCGGCCTGCGCGATGGTGCAGCCCTCCATCTCGCAGCACAGGTCGCCGAAGGTCGCGAGGATTTGCTCCTTCTGTTCCGCGGGCGAGACGAACTGGTCGCCGGAGACGACGCGGCCCTTGAGGACCTTAATGTCGGGGGCGACGGCGGCCGCGGCGGCGCACGCCGCCAGCAAGGGCCGGAACGGATCGCGCAAGATCAAGGCGTCGCCCGGGAGGTCGGGCGTTACCGTCAGCCGGCGCCGCGTCTGCCGCATCATGAGGGAGAACGGCCTGGCCGGCGCATACGGCAGGAAGAGGTTCAAGGTGCACCCCGGGGCGGTCAACGAGGCCGACGTGTCGAACGTCGTCGCGCGCGGCTTCGGCGGCAGGGCGCCGTGCACCCATATATGCAGCGACTTGACCTGCGTGCGCGTCGGGGCGTCGTGGAACTACGTCTGCCTGCTCGTCGACCTCTGCAACGGGGAGATCGTCGGCCACTCCGAAGGACCGAGGAGGGACGCGCGAGCGCCGAGCCAAGCTCTTGGATTACGTGCACTGGTACAACAACTTCAGGATCCACTCGACGCTGGGCTACATGTCGCCGGTCGAGTTCAGGGAGGCGGGGCCGTCCCTCCCGGAATCGTCCAAATAAGTGTTGCCAATCCATAGCCAATCCAGCCATCATCTTCGCGAAGGCGGACGTCAGGAAAAGCTCGGCTTGAGCTCGGTCGGACGCGGTCTGTGGGGCATCATTCAGGCTCAGGGGGTCTCCTTGTCTTCTTCGGTCGCAACCTGAATGATAGGGACGGCCCCTTCTTTCTTTCCCCTTCGTTTTCGACGCGTCACCCTCTCGGCGGGCTTAAGGCCCGCGCTCGCGGGTGCAGGGGCTACGCCCAAATCCCAAAAACGTAACGCCGTGCTCGAAGCGTTTCCGGACGTCAGCGTAATCTCAAATCCCGTTCGTCAACTCATGGGCAAGCCACCTGAGACTACTCATTTCTCCTACTGGCAATGAAGACCTGCGACCTGCAGTTTTGCAAACTGCTTGAAAGCCACCTGCGTTGATTCACTTCCTATTGCAGCTGGCGGCTTGCACGCGAAAAGGCATTTAAGTTTCAAAACGGGCGTTTTCGGCGCTATCGAGCCTCCAAAGGCATCCCGCCGCGCCCTTTGGGACAAAAACAAAAACTCAAAGCTCTGAGTTCGAAAATAGTTTTTGGAGTTGTCCCGACTTTCGTCCCCGAAGCCGACGAAACGCGACAGGGTGTCACCTGGCGGCACTCGATTCGAGACGGCACCGAAAACTGGATGCAACCGGAATGACGGGACGGCAGAACCGAAGCCATCGAGTGGGGATAGAAAAAGGCCCGGGTGCCGTGGCATCCGGGCCTTTGCTAGCAACTTGATGTTGCGGGCAGCTTAGAACTTGTGGCCGCACTTCTTGCAGACGCGCAGCTTGTTCTTGCCGTCCTTCTCGTGACCGACGCGGGTAACCTTACCGCACTCGGGGCAGACGAGATTGACGTTGGAGGCGTCGATGGGAGCCTCCTGCGAAACGATGCCGCCCTGCTGGTTGGCAGCGTTGGGCTTGACGGCCTTCTTGACGACCGAAACGCCCTCGACAACGACCTTGTTCTCGGCGGGGAGAGCACGCAGGACAACGCCCTGCTTGCCGCGATCCTTACCAGAGAGAACCTGGACCTTATCGCCCTTCTTGATATACATATATCTCCCCTAACTACAGGGTCTCGGGAGCGAGCGAGACGATCTTCATGTACTTCTTGTCACGAAGCTCGCGAGCGACGGGCCCGAAGATACGGGTGCCGACGGGCGAACCATCGTTGTTGATGACAACGCAGGCGTTCTCATCAAAGCGAATGTAGGAGCCATCCTTGCGGCGGATCTCCTTAACGGTGCGAACGACGACGCAACGGACAACGTCCTTCTTCTTGACGTTGGCGCCAGGGGTAGCCTCCTGGACAGCACCGATGAACACATCGCCGATGCCTGCATAACGACGCTTGGAACCGCCAAGCACCTTGATGCAGCGAATCTTGCGAGCGCCGGAGTTGTCGGCGACGTTCAGCATGGTTTGCATCTGAATCATGGTAGATGTTCCTCCGAACTAAGAACCGAAGAGAGGTGCGCAGCCTTTATACGGCCCGTGGTATGCAAGCCAGGCATACGCACATCTTCGGAAACGTACAAGTCGTAAGAGCGACTGCTTATTTAGCGCGCTCGACGACCTCGATGAGGCGCCAACGCTTCATCTTGGACATAGGACGGGTCTCCATAACGCGGACGGTGTCGCCCACGCCAGCCGTGCACTCCTCGTCGTGAGCGTGCAGCTTCTTGGAGCTGGTCATCATCTTGCCGTACTTGGGGTGACGCTTGCGCTCGGTGATGGTGACAACAATGGTCTTGGCACCGGAGACGGAGGTAACGACACCCGTACGGACCTTACGCGAGTTACGCGAATCAGTCATGTTCTCTCCTTAGGTCCTACTCGGCGACAGCGGACTTCTCCGCTGCGATCTCGCGGGCGCGCTGCTCCGTGAGGACGCGAGCGATGTCCTTCTTCACGGTGTTGACGCGAGCGGTGTTGTCCAGCTGGCTGGTGGCCATCTGGAAACGAAGGTTAAAGAGCTCGGCGCGCATTTCCTTCAGCTTCTCAACGAGCTGAGCGTCCGAGAGCTCACGAATCTCTGCGGGCTTCATTAGTTCTCCTCCTTGGCGGCGGCGGCGTCCTCAGCAGCCCACTTGGCCTCGAGAGCGGCCTCCTCAGCCATCTCCTTCTCGATGCGCTGCTCAGCGTTCTTGGCAGCAACAATCTTGGTCTTGATGGGAAGCTTGTGCTGTGCAAGACGCAGAGCCTCGCGAGCGACCTCCTCGGGCACGCCCTTGACCTCGAACATGATGCGGCCGGGCTTGACGACGGCCACCCACTCCTCGGGGTTACCCTTACCAGAACCCATGCGAGTCTCGGCAGGCTTCTTGGTGATGGGCTTATCGGGGAAGATCGTGATGTAGACACGACCGCCACGCTTCATGTAGCGGGTCATGGCAATACGAGCGGCCTCGATCTGACGGTTGGTGATCCAATGGGCCTCGAGAGCCTGGATACCAAACTCGCCGAAATGCAGCTCGGTATTACCCTTGGCCTGGCCCTTCATGGAGCCACGCTGCACCTTGCGGTGAAGAATACGCTTAGGGGCAAGCACTACTGACCCCTCCTCTCGGAGTTACGACGACGAGGACGGGAAGAGCCCTCGAGTGCAGGGTTGGGAACAGGCTGGCCCGGGAGCTTCTCGCCCAGGTAGATCCAGACCTTCACGCCGCAAGCGCCCATGGTGGTGCTGGCGACAGCCGTGCCGTAGTCGATCTTGGCACGGAGGGTATGCAGAGGCACGCGACCCTCGCGGTACCACTCACGACGGCCCATCTCGGCACCGCCGAGACGACCGGAGCACTGGATACGGATGCCCTTAGCGCCGGCCTTGCGGGCAGACTGGACAGCCTTGCGCATAGCGCGACGGAAGGCAACGCGGCCCTCGAGCTGCTCGGCGATAGACTGAGCAACGAGGTTGGCGTCGAGCTCGGGGCGCTTAATCTCGACAACGTCGACGGAGAGCTGGCCCTTGGAGACGCCAGCGACCTTCTCGAGCTCGGTGCGGAGGGTATCGATCTCGGCACCCTTCTTACCGATGACAACGCCGGGGCGAGCGGTGAGGATGATGACCTTCACCTTGTCGCCAGCGCGCTCGATCTCGACGCGGGAGACAGCTGCGCGGGAAAGACGCTTCTCGAGGTACTTGCGGATCTCGAGATCGTTACCGAGGGTCTTAGCGTAATCCTTCTCTGCGAACCAGCGGGAGCGCCAGTTCTCGGTGATGCCAAGACGGAAGCCGGTGGGGTAGACTTTCTGACCCATACAGCTTTACGCCTCCTTTCGAGGAGCAACGACGACGGTGATGTGGGAAGTACGCTTCAGAATGCGAGAAGCGGAACCCTTGGCGCGGGGACGGATGCGCTTAAGCGTCGGACCCTCGTCAACATAGGCAGCGGCGACAACCAGGTTGTCGGCACGCAGACCGTTGTTGTTCTCGGCGTTCGCAACGGCGGAACGGAGAACCTTCTCGACATCCACGGCGACGGCGCGGTCGCAGAAGTGGAGGATGTCGAAGGCCTGAGCGACAGGCTTGCGGCGGATCAGATCGACCACCAGGCGGGCCTTGCTGGGGGAAACACGCACGTACTTAGCGACGGCGCGAACCTCGGTGGCCTCAGTTTCAATAGACTTAGTTGCCATTTACGGTTAACCCCCTATTTGGCCTTGTGGCCACGGAACGTACGAGTCGGCGCGAACTCGCCGAGCTTGTGACCAACCATGGACTCGGTAACATACACGGGCACATGCTTGCGGCCGTCGTGGACGGCGATGGTGTGACCAACCATCTCGGGGAAGATGGTGGACGCGCGGGACCAGGTCTTCACGACGTCCTTCTTGCCAGCCTCGTTCATCGCGGTGATACGCGAGAGAAGGCGAGTCTCCACGAACGGGCCCTTTTTGAGACTTCTGCTCATAAGTGCTTTCTCCTAAAACTCGGTATCCGAAATTACTTCTTACGGCGACGAATGATGTGCTGGTTCGAGACCTTCTTCTTCTTGCGCGTACGAAGGCCCTTCGTCGGCTTACCCCAGGGGGTAACAGAGGGACGACCAGAGGTGTGGTTCTTGCCCTCGCCACCGCCGTGCGGGTGGTCGACAGGGTTCATGACGGTACCGCGGACGGTCGGGCGCACGTTCATGTGACGCTTACGGCCGGCCTTGCCGATGACGATGTTGGCGTGATCGGCGTTGCCGACCTCACCGACGGTGGCGCGGCAGGTAACGAGGATGCGGCGCATCTCGGAGGAAGGCATACGGACGATAGCGTACTTGCCCTCCTTACCCATCAGCTGGCAGGAGTTACCGGCGGAACGGGCGATAGCAGCGCCCTTGCCCGGCTGGAACTCGACGGCGTGGATGAGCGTACCGACGGGGATGTCGGCGAGGGGCAGAGCGTTGCCCGGCTTGATGTCGGCGTCAGAACCGGACATGATGGTCTGACCGACCTCGAGGCCCTTGGGGGCCAGGATGTAGCGCTTCTCACCGTCAGCGTAGTGCAGCAGAGCGATGCGAGCGGAACGGTTCGGATCGTACTCGATCGTGGCAACCTTGGCGGGCACGCCGTCCTTGTTGCGCTTGAAGTCGATCACGCGGTAACGACGCTTCACGCCGCCGCCCTGGTGGCGGGTGGTGATGCGGCCGTTGTTGTTACGACCGGCCTTCTTGGGCAGGGGCTCGAGAAGGGACTTCTCGGGCTTGGTGCAGGTGATCTCAGAGAAATCGGAGATCGTCTGCCAACGCCTACCAGCGGAGGTCGGCTTAAGGTGCTTTACAGCCATTACAATCCCTTTCAATAGGAATCCGTTAGCCATCGCAGACAGGGATTCGAGGTTCTGCCTCGGGTGCGATGACACCGGACGTATACACGGTTCCGGGCGTGTCCATTTTATACGCCCGAAACCTTGAGCTCTCGCCTCCCCTATTTGGGAGGCATGAGCTCACTCAACAGCAGCGAGTCTTAGGCCTGGTTGCCAAAGACCTCGATGGTGTCGCCCTCGGCCAGCGTGACGATGGCCTTCTTCCAAGAACGGGTCTTGCCGGCGACATAGCGCACGCGCTTGGTCTTGGGCTTGACCGTCAAGGTGTTCACGCGAACGACCTTGACGCCGAAGATCTCCTCGACAGCGTCCTTGATCTGATACTTGTTAGCATCCTTGGCGACCTCGAACGTGTACTTGTTCTGCTCCATGCCGGAGAAGGAACGCTCGGACACGATCGGACGGATGATGATCTCGTGGGCGGTCATTTATGCAAGCACCTCCCCGAAGTGAGCGGCGATGTCGGCGGGCATCAGCACAGCGTTGTTGTTGACGAGATCGTAGGTGTTGGCCTCGTCAGCGGTGATGATGAACGTCTTGGGAATATTGCGGAACGACAGGTAGGCGTTGACGTCCTCATCGCGAACGATGATGGTCAGACGCTTGCCCTCAAGGCCGAGAGCCTTGAGCATGGCGACGGCAGCCTTGGTGGAAGGCTTCTCGAAGCCGTAGTCGTCGACGAGCACAAGCTCGCCATCGGCCAGCTTGGCGGACAGCGCAGAGCGCATAGCCAGCTTGACCTCCTTGTTGTTCATACGCTTAGCGTAGGAACGGGGCTTGGGGGCGAAGACAACGCCACCGTGACGCCACTGGGCAGCACGGATGGAACCCTGGCGGGCACGGCCGGTGCCCTTCTGACGCCAAGGCTTCTTGCCGCCACCGGAAACCTCAGAGCGGCCCTTAGCGGACTGGGTGCCCTGACGCCAAGAGGCCATCTGGCACTTGACGATGTGGTGCATAACGTGGATGTTCGGCTCGATGCCGTACACCTCAGCGGCGAGCTCGGCCTCGGCGACCTTCTTGCCCTCGCTGTTCTTTACTTCAAACTTTGCCATTTAAGTGTTCTCCTTGGTATGACGCTGGGCTAAATGGGCTGGGCCCTTAGGCCATACGGATGGCGACGAGACCATTCTTGGCACCCGGGACAGCGCCCTTGACCAAGATGAGGTTCTGCTCGGCATCGATGCGGACAACGGAAAGGTTCTTGACGGTAACGCGCTCGTTACCCATGTGACCGGCCATCTTGACGCCCTTGAGGACGCGCGCAGGATAGGCGCACTGACCGATAGAACCGGGGTGACGCTGGAAGTGAGAACCATGCGTCATAGGACCGCGGCGCTGACCCCAGCGCTTGATGCGACCCTGGAAGCCCTTACCCTTGGAGGTACCGATGACGTCGACCTTCTCGACATCAGCGAAATCAGCGACGGTGACGACCTCGCCGACCTTGTGCTCCTCGCCGTTCTCGACGCGGACCTCACGAAGGAAGCGGACAGGCTCGACGCCAGCCTTGGCGAAGTGACCAGCCATGGGCTTGTTCACGTTCTTGGCCTTGATGTCGCCGA
>URKH01000031.1 GCA_900548255.1 uncultured Collinsella sp.
GACAGGCAAGCTCTCCGCCCCCGCTGAGCCGATCGACCAGCTGGCGCAGCGCTTTGACTATGTGTTGGCCGAGGCAGATGGCAGCAAGCGACTCCCGCTCAAGGCGCATGCCGCCTGGGAGCCGGTAATTCCCGCCGCCACGGCAAACGTTGTCTGGGTCGTCGGCGCCTCGGGGCTGGGCAAGCCCGTCGCCGAGGTTGTCCACCGCCCTGAGCTCTTCTGCGAGCGCTGCGGCTGCGAGCCCACCGACGCTGCCACCCCAGAGCGCGTCGCCCAGGTGCTCAATGCCGAGATGCAGGCGCTGGGACTCAGCACCGCACGCGTCATGCTCAACCAAACCGACACGCTCAGCGACCCCACGATGGCCGACCGCTTCGAGGCCGCCCTCGGCCGCCCCATCGTCGCCAGCAGCCTCAAATAGCCGGCGCTGCCCCACCAGACATATAAGTTGCGGTGGAATAGTTCCTGAAACGGCCTATTTGGCGGCTAAACAGGAACTATTTCACCGCAACTGCGAAGGGAATCCGGCATCCTTCCTGTTAGCGGGGGACGTAGCGGCCGGGTTGGGCTCCGGTGGGCTCGCCGTCGAGCGCAGCCAGTACACCGTTCACAAACACGGCCTTGGCGCGGCCGTGCGCCTCAAAGCCCTCGAGCGGCGTGTAGTCCACGGCCTGATGCTGCGTCGCGGCGCTAATCGTCCAGCGCGCCTTGGGATCCCACACGCACACGTCGGCATCGGCGCCCTCGGCAAGACAGCCCTTGTGCGGATACATGCCAAAGACGCGCGCCGGGTTCTCGCTCATCAGGCGGCACAGATCCTCGGGACCCAGCTGTCCCTCAAAGCTCGTAGCGATCGCGACGGGGCGATGCTCCACGCCGGGTCCGCCGTTGGGAATCGCGCGGAAGTCGTCGCGCCCGCGGTCCTTTTGCCCGTGCAGGTTAAAGCTACAGTGGTCGGTCGCAATCGTATCGATCTCGCCGGCCACAAGCGCCTCGCGCAGTGCCGCACGGTCGCCGGCATGGCGCAGCGGCGGACTCATCACGTACTTGGCGCCCGCAAAGCCGTCCTCGCCCTGCTCCAGATAGCAGGTGTCGTCGAGCATCAGATACTGAGGGCATGTCTCGACATAGATGTTCTTCTGCCCGCGCGATTTGGCAGCGCGAATGGCCTCGAGCCCCAGCTTGGTCGAAAGGTGCACCACGTTGACCGGAGCGTCCCCGGCCAAGTGCGCCAGATACAGCAGGCGGCTCACGGCCTCGGCCTCACACACGTCCGGACGGCTGAGCGCATGGCCCTCGGGCCCGTGGATACCCTGCTCAAACACGCGCTTCTGCAGCGCGTTGACCAACGTGCCGTTCTCGCAATGCACGCACAGGATACCGCCCACGCGCTTGAGCTCCTCCAGCACCTCGAGCGTCTCGGCATCGTCCAGGCGCAGATGGTCGTAGGCAAAGTAGGTCTTAAACGACGACACGCCCGCCTCGCGCATGGCCGAAAGATCGGCGCGGTTGCGCTCATTCCACTCGGCAAGCGCCATATGGAAGGCATAGTTGGCGGTGCAGGTGCCGTCGGCGCGATGATGCCACTCGACCAAGGCATCGGGCATGGTCACGCCGCGATCGGCCGTCGCGTAGTCCACAATGGTCGTCGTGCCGCCGCAGGCAGCCGCGCGCGTGCCGGTCTCAAAGCTATCGGCTGTCCAATCCATGCCGGTCCAGCACTGCATGTGCGTGTGGCCGTCGATAAAGCCGGGAAACACCCAACAGTCGGTGGCGTCCTCGACGGTATCGCCCTCGCCCGGCTCGATTGCCGCGGCAATCCGCACAATCTTGTCGCTCTCCATGGCAAGATCGGCGCGGCGAAGCCCCTGGGGCGTCACGAGCGCGCCGTTTTTGATGATGATCATAATTGCTCCTTATTGATTGATGCAGTTGGCCACGCGATCAAAATACGAGCAGGCGGCGATATGCTCCGTTATGCGTCGCTGTCCCTTGACGGTATCGACGTCCCACAGCTCGTAGGCACGCGCCTCGACCAGCACCACGTCGGTACGGTCCTTGAGGATCGAACCGCCGCCGTCCTTACCCTCAAGACACATAAGTGCATCGAACAGTTCCGCCGGAAAGAGCACCGGGCTCGAAGGCTCACCGTTGCACGCAAGACGCACCGGATACTTGCGGCCACGCTCATCAAACGCGCGAACCATGGCCTCAAAAGAATCCGAACTCACGAGCGGCTGGTCGCCCGGCAAAAAGAGGCAACCCTTCCAGCCGCGGCTCGCCCCCCACGAAAGGCCCGCACGGACGCTTTCGCTCCTGAGCTTGCCATCGTGCAGCACGCACGGGCAATGCTTGTCCTCGCAAATCTGGGCGACCTCGGGCCAACGCGTCGAAACCACGACGTCAAAGCCCCGGGGAACCGAATCGATAGTCCGGGCAATCAGCGGCTTGCCATAGATATCGGCAAGCATCTTGTTAGAGCCAAACCGCTTGCCCTCGCCCGAAGCCATAATGACGCAACCGAGTTTCATGGCGATACCTCCCCTGAAACCATCGTACCCATAACTCGCGTCGCGGGGCATCTACATCGAAAGCGCTTATCCCGCACGCCCACGATGCAAATAGGGGCACCCCGCCGGTTGGCAGAGCGCCCCCTTTACATGGCTTACCTCAGCGCGGCTTTAGGCCTGGAACCAACGGGCGGTGTTGCGCTCGTCGAGGGCCTTGAGGGTAGCGGCGGGATCGGCAACCTTCTGCAGGAACATCATGGCTGCGATGGCGTACGGCTTGTAGCTGGCCTCCTTGTACATGCCCACGCGGTGCATGTCAAAGACGTCGGCGTTGACCTCGCCGTGCTCGCAGGAGACACCGGAGATGTCAGCGGGCAGCGGGTGCATAAAGATGGTGTCCTGGCCGTTGGCGGTCTTCTCCATGAGCTCGGTCGTGGAGCACCAGTCCTGATGGGTGGCGTTCTGAGCGAGCAGCTCCTTCTCGAGCGCTGCGATGCCGGCGTCGTCGCCCTCGGCGTACAGGTTGGTACGCTTCTCCATGGCGGCAAACGGAGCCCAGCTCTTGGGGATCACGATGTCGGCGCCCTCGAAGGCCTCGGCCATGGTGTTGACCTGCTTAAAGGTGGTGCCGGACTCGGCGGCATAGCCCTTGGCGCGCTCGACGACCTCGGGCATGAGGTCGTAGCCCTCGGGGTGGGCCAGGGTGACGTCCATGCCAAAGCGGGGCAGCAGGCTGATCAGCGACTGCGGGCAGGACAGCGGCTTGCCGTAAGAGGGCGAATAGGCCCAGGTGACGGCAACCTTCTTGCCCTTGAGGTTCTCAAGACCGCCAAACTCGTTGATGAGGTAGAGCATGTCGGCAGAGGACTGCGTGGGGTGATCGGAGTCGGACTGCAGGGAGATGAGCGTGGGACGGTGATCCAGAACGCCGTCCTCGTAGGCCTGCTGGACAGACTCGGAGACCTCGGCCATGTAGGCGTCGCCCTTGCCGATGTACATGTCGTCGCGGATGCCGATGACGTCGGCCATGAAGGAGATCATGGTAGCGGTCTCGCGGACGGTCTCGCCGTGAGCGATCTGGGACTTCTTCTCGTCCAGGTCCTGCAGCTCGAGGCCGAGCAGGTTGGCGGCCTTAGAGAAGGAGAAGCGCGTACGGGTGGAGTTGTCGCGGAACAGGGAGACGGCCAGGCCCGAGTCGAAGATCTTGGACGAAACGTTGTTCTCACGCAGCTCGCGCAGGGCGTCGGCAACGATGTAGAGAGCCTTGAGCTCATCGGTGGTCTTATCCCAGGTGTGCAGGAAGTCGCTGCCGTACATGCCCTTAAAATCGAGGCCGTTCAGCTGCTCGACGAGCTCGGTAAACTTGGCGTCCATGTAAATATCCTTTCCATAGATGAAACGATCGCAATGAGTAGATGTGCTCCGGCATGCGCGTGTGGCTAGAACATGCAGAGCGCTATGACGAGGACCCGCTACCGTTGAGGAAGCATGGGAGATAACGACCGCGGGCCCCAAGTCAACAGGGGGTGCCGGGGACACAGGCTGTCCCCGGCTCAACAAGATCAAGGAATGGGACTAGTCGATCTTGTTGTTGGTCAGACCAGCGCGGAACACGGTAGCGTCGCCATCGGCCTGGCTCGGATCGTAGAGGTTCAAAGCAGCAACATACATGGCGGCAGCGGTGACCAGGTCGTCCTTGTAGGTGACCTCGTTGGGAGCGTGAGCCTGAGACTCGGCACCCGGGCCAAAGCCAACGCAGGGGATGCCATAGCGGCCCTGGATGGAAACGCAGTTCGTGGAGAAGGTCCACTTGTCGCACAGCGGACGACCGGTGCGCTTGTCCATGCTGGGCTCGCAGCCGATGCGCTCGTCACCGAACATGGCCTTGTGGGCGTCGACGAGGGCCTTGACGTGCGGAGCGGTCTCCTTGTTGATCCACGTGGGGAAGTAAGCCTCGGTCTCGTAGACCTCGCCGGTCCAGGACGGACGGTCGTACATGTACATGGAGACCTTCACGTCGTCGCCGTACTTCTTGGCGGCCGGCAGGTTGCGGATCTCGTCCAGGCAGGACTCCCAGGTCTCGCCGGCGGTCATGCGACGGTCGATGGAGATGGCGCAGGAGTCAGCGACAGCGCAGCGGCTGGGGCTGGTGTAGAAGATCTGGCTGACGGTGCAGGTGCCGCGGCCCAGGAAGCGGGCGTCCTCAAAGTGCTCGGGGTTGTACTTGGGGTCGAGCATCTTGACGAGGCCCTTGATGTCGGTCGACTCGTCGCAGCCGTTGTTGTTGAGGGCGCGGACGTCGGCGATGATGTCGGCCATCTTGTAGATGGCGTTGTCGCCGCGGTCGGGAGCGGAACCGTGGCAGGAGGTGCCGTGAACGTCGACGCGGATCTCCATGCGGCCGCGGTGACCGCGATAGATGCCGCCGTCGGTGGGCTCAGTGGAAATGACGAACTCGGGCTTAATGCCGTCCTTGTTGTAGATGTACTGCCAGCACATGCCGTCGCAGTCCTCTTCCTGGACGGTGCCGACGACCATGATCTTGTAGCCCTCGGGGATGAGGCCCATGTCCTTCATCATCTTGGCAGCGTAGGTAGCAGAAGCCATGCCGCCCTCCTGGTCGGAGCCGCCGCGGCCGTAGATGATCTCGTCGGTCTCGTAGCCCTCATAGGGATCGGCATCCCAGTTCTCGATGTTGCCGATGCCGACGGTGTCGATGTGAGAGTCGATGGCGATGATCTTGTCGCCCTCGCCCATAAAGCCCATGACGTTGCCCAGGCCGTCGACCTTGACCTCGTCATAGCCAAGGCTCTCCATCTCGGCCTTGATGCAGGCAACAACCTCGCCCTCCTCGCAGGACTCAGAGGGGTGAGAGATCATGGCGCGCAGGAAGCGAGTCATATCAGCACGATGAGACTCAGCAGCGTTTTTAATTGCCTCGAAATCGAGTTCCTTAGTCATAACAGTCAACCTTTCTACAAGGGTTTACCTACAGGTAGATATTTCAGATAGATCACTTGTGCCAAGCAGCGTGAGGTCGAGCACCCGGCAGGCAAGCAACCATAGGAGGCGGACGGAGGACTTTGCTCCGTCGCGAGTTCCGCACGAGCCGGAGAGCACTTAATGTGCTCTCCGTGCGAGCAGGACTGTCCGAGCAGGGAGTAAAGTCCTCCGGCTGCCTCCGGACAGGTCAGCCTGCTAGCAAGTCGGGTACTCGCCCTCCCAGACGATGCGACGGTACTGATCCGGATCGGTGTCGCCCTCGGTGGAGAAGCAGAGCACGGAGCTCGTCTTGTCCAGGCCGATGAGCTCCTTGAGCTCGGCGTACTCGGGATCGAGCATGAGGGTCTCGACCAGGCCGGTGGTCACAGCGCCGGACTCGCCGGAGATGACGCGCGGGTCGCCCTTCTCGGGAGCGCCCAGGGTGCGCATGCCGCGAGCGGTGACCCAGTCGGGGCAGGACACGAAGGCGGTGGTGTGGTTGCGCAGGATATCCCAGCCAAGGATGTTGGGCTCGCCGCAGCACAGGCCGGCCATGATGGAGGGCATGTCACCGTCCACGATGCGCGGATCTCCGTCGCCGGCGGCAGCGCCCTTGTACAGGCAGGCGGCAGGCGCGCACTCAACCACGACAAAGGTGGGCGGGTTATCGGGATACAGGTTGGTAAAGTAGCCCACCACGGCGCCGGCGAGCGAACCCACGCCAGCCTGGACAAACACGTGCGTCGGGCGGTTGATGGCCATCTCGCGCAGCTGCTCGGCAGCCTCGGAAGCCATGGTGCCGTAGCCCTCCATGATCCAAGACGGGATTTTCTCGTAGCCCTCCCAGGCGGTGTCCTGAACGATGACGCCGCGCTCGCAGGCGTCAGCCTCGGCGGCGGCCATGCGCACGCACTCGTCGTAGTTGACCTCTTCGATGGTCACCGTGGCGCCCTCGGCGGCGATGTTATCAAAGCGGGGCTTGGTGGAACCCTTGGGCATGTGCACGACGGCCTTCTGGCCCAGCTTGTTGGCAGCCCACGCCACGCCGCGGCCATGGTTGCCGTCGGTGGCGGTAAAGAAGGTGGCCTGGCCAAAGTCCTCGGCCAGCTGATCGGAGGTCAGGTAATCGAAGGTGCAGTCGGCAACGTCCTTGCCGGTCTCGTCGGCAATGTAGTTGGCCATGGCAAACGAACCGCCCAGGACCTTAAAGGCGTTGAGGCCAAAGCGATAGCTCTCGTCCTTAACGCACAGGTTGGAAAGGCCCAGGCGCGCAGCCTGACCATCCAGGCGGGCAAGCGGAGTGACGGTATATTGGGGGAACGACTGGTGGAAGGCGCGGGCCTTCTTCACGTGGTCGAGGCTCATGATTCCCAAGTGCTTGTCATCGCTCTTGGGCATCGTGTTGCCCGCCCACTGGATCTTATCGGCCATACGGTGAACTCCTTAAGTCCTCTCTTGCCGGCCCCCGCATACGCGTTTCAGCCCGATCCCATTCACACGGCTGAACTTTTATGTGGATGCCAAACAAAAAGTTTGTTAGCAATGTTCTATCACACTTTTTGATTGGCATACCTAACGAATTGTTTGTTGCCGTAATCGGTACTTTTTCGCCGCCGAACGGTCACCAATTAGCCTGTCTGTGTATTTGTTTGCGAACAGGTGTGGTTTATGGCAAAGTGTGCCCAAACTAATTTTTAGGAAGGCACCCATGACCCCCGCACAGATTGAGTTTTACAAGCGCCTCGCACACGGTCTGGCGCTCCAATTTGGTCCCAACTGCGAAGTCGTCGTCCACGATCTGGAGACCGAGGACGTGGACCACTCCATCGTAGTGATCGAAAACGGCCACGTCAGCGGGCGCAAACTGGGTGACGGCCCCAGCCATATCGTGTTTGAGTCCATGCACGAGGGCACCACCGACGTACACGACCGCGAGCCGTACCTCACTAAAACCACCGATGGCAAGCTGCTCAAGTCCTCGACCATCTTTATCCGCAACGACGAAGGCAAGCCCGTCGGCATTTTGGGCATCAACTTTGACATTACGCTTATGAAGGCTTTTGAGCGTTCGCTCGACGCCTTTACCGGCACCGGCGGCACGGGCTACACCGAGCCCGAGCCCATTACCAAGAACATCGGCGACTTGCTCGAGGACCTGCTGCACGAGTGCGAGCAGTTTGTGGGCAAGCCCGCGGCGCTCATGACCAAAGATGAGCGCATTCGCGCCATTGGCTACCTCGACCGTCGCGGCGCCTTCCTCATTTCCAAGTCGAGCGAGCGCGCCTGCGAGTTCTTTGGCATCTCCAAATACAGCTTCTATAGCTACCTCAATGAGGCCAAGGCGGCGGCCGGCTACAAGTAGGCACTCGCCTGGATTGCCCTCCCCTTTTGGGCGCGAGTTCTGGAAAGCACGAATCCAAGACCGAGCCGCTTGGGAAGTTCCATATAATCGATGTCATTAGTATTTCGAAAGGATGGAACAGAATGGCGTTGAGCAAGGCATCATGCACCGGTCGCGGATTGATTCCGGCAATTGATGGACATGTGCACCGCATGTTCGATGAGGGTGAAGACGACCTGTTTTCGCTGAGCCTTGACGACGTGATGGATGATCGCCCGTGGACCGCCGACGAACTCATGGGCGGCGGGGCTCGCCCGTCAAGCCCCAATCCCGCACTTGCGCCTAAGCCCGCATCTGCGCCGACTCCTGCGCAGCCGCCTGTTTCGACGCCCGCGTCTACGCCCGCACCCATTTCGGCGCCCACACCCGCTCCCCGCCCCGCAAGCGACCCGTCCGAGACGGCGGCATTTCTCGCTGCGGCGACGCAGGGCAAATCGGCCGACAGCACCGTTATGTACAGCGCCCAGCAGTTGCCTGTTCCTGCGGCACGCAAGCCTCCGGTCACAAGGCTCGATGAGCCCGTTGCCCATCAGGTTGCCTACGATTCCTGGGCTGCAACCGATCTGGATGAGACCTCTACCGGCATGCCGGCGCTCGACGTTCCAGTTAACCCGCTTTTTGCCGCCAACACGAGTGCCGCGGACTATGAGAGCGGTACGGCATTTTCCGATTATTCCGATGGCTATGCTGGCAGCGGTCGCATCGAGACCGAGGATTATGGCACCGCATCGAGCGATTATCTCAACGATCCGTACGCTGCCACGCCTGCACCGGAATATGACCCGGAGGCCGCGTCCGCGCCGGTGTATACCAAAAGCACAGGCGAAGAACGCTTCGCCGATTATTACGCCGAGGAAAAGGCGCTGCGTTTCTCGGAATTTCCGCAGGCAGTCAAGGTTGCCTTTATCGCCATTGTCATTGCCCTGCTCGGTGTCATTGCGTTTGAGGGATTCCGGCTGTTCTCCGGCCCCACCCAAGCGGAGTCGGAGACCCAGCAAAAAGAGGACGATAACGAGTATCTGGACATCAACACCCTCAAGGGCGACCCCAACGACGGGGACGACGAGTAGCGAGGGCTAAGGGAGGGTCGGAAGAGTCGGCGGCACGTTACGGCTCCAAAAGCCCTGCCATAAAGATGGGCAGATACAGCACGTCACCATCGCGGTGAAGATTACATTCCGCAAGTACCAGGGCGCGATCGATTCCGTAGCCCTTCGTTGCCAGTGCGTTATCGAGCGCCGCGTGGGACTTAAAACTCTTGCCCGATTTGACCTCGATGGCGAGCACTTCCCCATCGAACGTCTCTTCCACAAAATCGAGCTCACCGACCTTTTTGGACGTAAAGTAGCGCAATCTAAATCCGTGGGCTTTGAGCTCTTGGGCAACGAAGCCCTCGAATGCCGCCCCCATATTCATGCCAAAGGGGCCTTCTGCCTCCCCATCAAAAACGCCTTGGGCGACCCTTTTGGAATACGACGACATAAGCATTCCGGTGTCCAAGTAAAACAGCTTAAACAGATTTCGTTGCTCCCCCAATAAAAGGGGTGCCACGGGCGCCGTTACGTTATACACAGGAAGCGCGACACCCGCCTCCGATAGCCAGAGGAAATGATCTGTCACCTGCGAAAAACGTTTGACACCGTTAATCGATGACAGTTTGAATCGCTTGTTTTTGGAACCGGCCTCGCTGGGAATCAGATCATAGATATCGCGAATAACCAAGCGCAGCTCGGGCGGAGCGTACTTTGCGATGTCATCGCGATACAGGGCGTGAAGATCGCGGTGGATGTTTCGAACCTCGTCGACATTGCGCGTCGCCAAGAAGGAATTGACCGCGTCGGGCATGCCTCCCACCACCACATACTGATGGAACAGATCGAGCAAGCGGTCATACAGATAGCCGGGAAGCTCCCCCTCATTCTTTAGACAGCCCCTGAGCATGTCAAACACGCTGGCACCAACGCCATTTGCCCAGCAAAACTCCTCAAAGTCGAGCGGGTACATCTGGACCTGCTCGACATACCCCACCGGCAGGGAATCGATGCCCTCGAGCTCAACGCCAAGGAGCGATCCGGTAAGGATGTATCGAAAGTCGCCGCGCTGGACCAGATATTTGATAAACGTCACCACGTTGGGGCATCGCTGCACCTCGTCGATAACCACAACGGTCTTGTTCGCAACCATCGGCTGCGTTGCAGCAATAGACATACGCATAAGCAGATCATCCGCACTTTTCGCCGCCAAAAACGAATCGCGCACGGACGCGTCGGCGATAAGGTCGAACGTCACGACATTTTCGAACGATTCATTTGCAAAGACGTTGACCAAATATGACTTTCCTACCTGTCGGGCGCCCTTGACCAAAAGAGCCTTGTTAGGCGACGAGGCAAGCCAAGATTCAAACTGTGCTTTCGCTTTTCTCTGTAGCATAAGCGCACCCCTTATTACGTGCTGTTTTAGCACTAGGATACACTTTTCCGTGGTTGCTAGATGCTCATTTCGACACTTTTTCGAGATTTTGAAGTGTGTATTACGACACTTTTCCGTACTTTTACACGGGATATTTCGACACTTTTTCGGATTTAAGCCTAACAGCAGCCGGCGAAATCAAGCGCCGTCTGCACATCATTTCGCAGGCGGCGCTTGATTTGTGTCCGCGCGCGCTGATAGACTCCATCGTGCCAGCAAGGAGCGGGCGCGTTTTATCCAGAGTCGGGGTAGAGAGTTGGCTCCACGATCCCGACGCCAACCGGCCAAGAGGCACGGTGGCCCTGCCAACATCGATGAAAGGAGTCCGTATGGACAATTTCTCCGTGCGCAGTGAGCGCAACTTCCACAACCTGGTAGCCAAGCCAAAACGAATGCATCTTCTGGACAAGCCGAACGGCTATGCCTCGGCCATGGTCAAGAGCAGCCTCTCCCACCAGATGCGCTTTACCGTGCAGGTGCTCGAGGAAGAGCTCTGCGTTGCCGGCGACCCGCACGTGCTACAGATCAAGCTGCTCGGAGACGACTCGCGCGAGTCGTCCAGCTGGAAGCTCTTTGCCGACGGCTCGTGCGTCGCAAGCGGCTCGGGTGACTTTGCCCGTGAGTGCTTCTGCGAGGGCGCCGAGGTGTTTTTGGACTTGTGTCGTGATGCCGTCGAGGCTGCCAAGCTGCACCAGTGGAGCCAGAGGGAGTATGAGCTGCTGAGTGCCGCGCGCGGGATTGCGGGGGTGTAAACAGGCGGAGCGCTCCTGAAGCCTTATTCCACACGATCGGGTGTACTCATCTGCAACTCGACTTGCTACCAGATGGTGCAATCACGTTCCACGTCGGTTAAGCCAGACCCCGGCCGGTCGTTGGCAAGTGAAACAACATCTCCCACCCATAGGCCTCTAAGACCGACCGTCCACTATAATCCAAGCGGTTAGCGTCTCCCAAAATCGCCATGGACACGTCTTCCAAGATGCCCTCTCAACTGTGCAGAAATAACAGCCGCCCATACGGTCGATGTGCTCCTTGCACGTCTCGCTGACCACGCAACGATGGAAAACAGGTTCCTGGACGGATGACCCCTGAGGGGATGCATGAAATCGGCATCGAGGCCATCGTCTGTCGAACAATACCTGCCCATACCTTTAAAACATGAGAACAAGACGCCGGCGTCGGTATCGTTTTCAATTCAGTTTAAAACTGAGGAGATTCAGGAGCCAACCGAATAAACTAAGACTCACTTAGTAATTGCTAAATTTCTGACTGGGTATATAATATCTGACAGTAATAAGGATTCTTTACTATATGTGAGGCAGAAATGACTTCAACGGATGATGAACTAGTCAGCAGGCTCCAAGCTCACCTGTCAACCATTCGCAAGGCGGCGGGCTGGAGTGGCGAACGGCTTGCGAACGAACTAGGCATAACAAAGCAAACCGTCAGCAGCCTTGAGACGGGTAAAACGCAGATGACGAAGATGCACTATCTCGCCATCAGGGCGGTATTCAACAACGAAATCGCCGTCAGCGGAAACGAGGATCTGGCAAAAATAATTCAGCTATTCGTTGACCAACCAGTAGCACCCAAACTAGAGAAGATGCAAAATGCCCTTAAAGAAGGGGATGAGAAGGGGACACAACAAGAGGCAGCTACTAAGCAGAGCGCCATAGTTGGAGCAACCGCTCTCACCGCCGCCCTAATCCCCGCTTCATCGGCATTGATTCCGGCATTGGGCTCTCTTGCATATCAACTTGCAAAATCAATCAAGAAATGAGGTGTACAGAAATTGGAGTCGGAAAACACTGATCTGCCCGCAAAGAACAAAGGCCTCGTGTGGCTCGAGCAGCACAAAGTCCAGATTGGCATCGGTGTATTTGTGGCAATCAGTTCAATCGTTAGCATTACGATTGCCGCGAAAACGGGCCATACGCCTAAATTCAAAACTATTTGCAACGGCGCAGACAAAGGTGTTGCCACGATTGCTAAGGCAGCAGAAAAGGCCTCCTTGCCAGTGGTCAACCTTACCGGAGTCAAGAAGACTGCAACGGGACTCGGACATGACTTGCTTCTTTCGAATCAGGCAGTTAACAAGCGTCTCGTCTCCAGCGGAATGATGACAAAAGAGCCCTGGGGTTACAAGCTCACAGAAGTCGGCAAACTCTTTGGGAAAGAAACAGTCAAAGTAACGCGCGCCGGTTATACCTTCTCAAATATCGAATGGGATGAAGCGGTTGTCCCGTTTGTTTTTACTTCCGACGAACTTGCGAGCATTAACGCCAAAAAAACTCACATTGCGCAAGTCATAGCCCAGTAGTCAAATCTGATACACCGTGCGCCCCGCGTACGCAAACGAAAAGGAGACACCATGGTCATATACAGAACTCAAGAATGGAACGGATACGGAAAGCAAAACTACTACTGGAATGAATACCGCCGTGAGGGCGACACGGTTGTCAAATACAAGTGTAATAGGCGCAAGTTCTTCGATGGGGACGAAAGCAACTGGGAAGAAAGCGAGCATGAAGAAGATTCGTGGAGCATTGACGATCCCAATATGCCCGATTGGCTGAACGGCTACCTCTAATAACTATTAACTAGCAGCCCTTGAAAGCCCCACTTCCCACAGGGAACGTGGGGCTTGATATTGCCCTCCTGTCCGAAAGCACTTTCCATCTCAGCTTTCAATCTAGGCAACCACAATGGTATGGGCCATGGCCGTCAGTTCACCAATCTCAATAAACCTGTCTTTTGTAATGCGATTGACCAATGCGCCGACTCTCTGGTCGGTCGCATCGACATCACAAGCGATGCGCAGCCCGGGAGAGCCGCCAAAAGCAGCTGCTTGCCTGATGCACAAAAGCGCAGAAACCCGCATCCCGAATATGGTGGGATGCGGGCACGGACAATCGTGTGTCCCATTCCAGGCGCGGATTCTGGGATGCAATCTCCGCCGAGGGCTCCAAGGGGAAAGCGCATCCCATTCTGAGCGCCTATTCCGGGACACAGTTTCCGCTCCAAACAAAAGGCCCCGGCTCGCGATGGAGCCGGGGCCAAAGGCACAGCATATGCAGTTGATGGTGAGCGCGAACAGCCCGTCAGAAATGCCATCCGCGCTCTACCCTACCCGCGGTGACGGGCGCGGCTGTACGGCGTATCCACCATGGGCAGATCCGGACGCAGCTTGCCGTCAAATGCGCGATAGGCATTCTGTACGGCGGGCGCTGTGGGGATCGTTGCGATCTCGCCGATGCCCTTGCCGCCGTATGCCACGGGCAGTAGCTCGTCCTTCTCCACGTAGATGGCGTGGATATCCGGAATCTCGGGCGCACGGAACAGCCCGAGCGTGCCGTACCTTGCCTGGGGCACGCAGTCCTTGAGCGGCCAATCCTCGGTAAGCGCATAGCCCATACCCATGAGCACGCCGCCTTCGATCTGACCCTGGATGGAGATGGGGTTGACCACCTTGCCGGAATCGTGCGCGGCATAGACCTCGCTCACGCGGCCGTCATCATCCAGAATGACCACATGCGTGGCAAAGCCGTAGCAGATGTGGCTCTTGGGGTTGGGGACGTCGGCGCCCAGTTTGTCGGTCGGCTCCAGATACACGTAGCCAAACTCGCATCCCTCGAGCGCCTTGATGGCGGTCGCGGGGTCCTGAGGATGCATACCCTGACCAGCGACGAGCTCCTGCGCGCGCAGCTGATAGGCGCGACCGTCGTCGTACTCGATCTTGACGCCGTCGCCATGCGCGCTCACGGGAGCGGCGGGCGCAGGCTTGCCGGCCTCGATGCCAACCATGGCATCGCGCAGCAGGAAAGCGGCGCCGCGCACAGCCTCGCCGGTCACGACCGTCTGACGCGAGCCAGACGTGGTGCCGGAGTCGGGAGCGTTCTCGGTAGAGCACTCGCCGTTGGCGATGCAGCTCAGCGGCAGACCGCAGGCCTCGGCAACGTCCTGCAAAAAGACGGTGTTGCAGCCCTGGCCGATGTCGGACGTGGCGGCATAGACCACGGCCACGCCATCCTCGACGCGAATCTTGCAGCGGCCGGCATCGGGCAGGCCCACGCCCACGCCGGCGTTCTTCATGGCGCAGGCGATACCGGCGTGTCCGGGATGCGCATAGTAGGCATCCTTGACCTCGAGCAGCGTCTCCTTAAGCGCCGTGGAGCAATCGGCAATCTGGCCGTTGGGCAAAACCTCGCCCGGCTCGATGGCGTTTCTGTAACGAATCTCCCACGGGTCCAGGCCGACCTTCTCTGCCAGCAAGTCGATCAAGCTCTCGAGCGCAAACTCGGACTGGCAAACGCCAAAGCCGCGGTACGCGCCGGCGGGCGGGTTGTTGGTGTAGTAGCCAAAGCCGCGAATGTCGGTGTTCTGGTACTTGTAGGGGCCGACGGCATGCGTGCAGGCGCGCTCGAGCACCGGGCCGCACAGCGACGCGTAGGCGCCGGTGTCAAAGTTGATCTCGCAGTCCAGGCCGGTAAAGTTGCCCTCGGCGTCGCAGCCCAGCGTAAAGGTGCCGTCCATGGCGTGGCGCTTGGGATGGAAAGCGAGCGACTCGGCACGTGTGAGCTTGCACTTCACAGGACGCTGGAACTTATAGGCGGCGAGCGCGGCCAAGTGCTGGATGGACACGTCCTCCTTGCCGCCAAAGCCGCCACCCACGAGCATGGTCTCGACGACCACGCGCTCGGGCTCGTTGTCCCAGCCAAACATGTGGGCGCACTCTTTGCGTGTGTCGTAGGCACCCTGGTCGGTCGACTGCACCTTGACGCCGTTCTTGTACGGGAAGGCAACGGCGCACTCGGGCTCCAAGAAGGCATGCTCGGTAAAGGGCGTGGTAAAGCGCTGCGTCACGGTGAACGCGCTCTCTGCCAGCGCCTTGGCGGCGTCGCCGCGCGTCACATGGCGGCTCTGGCACACGTTGTCCTTGAGCTCCACCGTGTTGCCAAAGGCAAAGAAGCTGTCGTGCAGACGCGGGGCGTCGGCAGCCCTGGCCTCGACAATGTTGCGCACGGGCTTCAGCGGCTCGTAATCGATCTTTACGAGCTTCTTGGCCTTCTCGAGCGTCGCCTCGTCCTCGGCAACCACCAGCACGATGGCGTCACCCACGCAGCGGGTGATATCGCCCTGGGCGATCATGACGTCCCAGTCCTGGATAAGGTGGCCGACCTGGTTGACCGGCACGTCCTCGGCGCGCAGGATCCCCACCACGCCGGGCAGGGCCTCGGCCTTGGAGGTATCGATGGAGAGCACGCGGGCGCGCGGATACTTGGAGCGCACGGCGCTGGCGTAGGTCAGACCCGGCTGATCGAGCTCGTCGATGTCATCGGGATACTTGCCCTCGCCGAGCACCTTCTTGCGCACGTCGATACGGAAGGCGCGCTTGCCCACGCCGTAGTCGTCGCCGCGCTCCAGGTCCTCGTCGATCTGCTTTTCGCCGCGGAGCACCGCAGCTGCCAGCGAAATGCCCTCGATGATCTTCTTGTAGCCGGTGCAGCGGCAGACGTTACCGCGGATGGCGTACTTGATCTGCTCCTCGGTGGGCTCGGGATCCTCGGCTATGAGCGCGGCACCCGCCATGACCATGCCGGGGATGCAAAAACCGCACTGCACGGCACCCACGGCGCCAAAGGCGTACACAAAGGCCTCGCGCACGTCCTCGGGCAGGCCCTCGACGGTCACGATGTTGCGGCCGGCGGCAAGGGCGGTGGTCAGCACGCACGCCTTGACGGCCGCACCGTCCACGTGGATGGTGCAGGTACCGCACGCGCCCTCGGAGCAGCCGTCCTTGGCGGAGTGAATGTGCAGGTCGTCGCGCAGGTAGCGCAGCAACGGTTTGTTTTGGGTCGTCGTGCGCTCGACGCCGTTAACGGTAAAAGTGAATTCCTGTGCCATGGTGATTCCCTTCTACACGCCGGCGGCTATGCCGGTGCGGTCGTGGATGGCGCCATGCGGGCAGACGACGGCGCACATGCCGCACGACAGACAATCCGCGCCATCAATATGGGCGCAGTTGTCCTCGATGCGGATAGCGCCGGCAGGGCACTTTTTGGCGCACATGCCGCAACCGATGCAGCTCGTGTCGCAGATCTTGCGCGCAATGGCGCCCTTGTCGGTGTTGTTGCAGCGCACCAGGATGTTCTGGTAGCCGGGAACGAAGGCAATCACGCGCTGCGGGCACGCCATGCCGCACAGGCCACAGCCCGTGCACCTGGAGCGGTCCACGCGGGCGATGCCATCGACCAGCGCAATGGCACCGTGGGGGCAGGCCGCGACACAGGCGCCACAGCCAATGCAGCCTTCGCTGCAGCGGGCGTCGCCGCCTGCGGAGGCGCAACCGCTTCCGCAGGCAACGTAGGCCACGTTATGTTGAATGGATTTGGCCATAAGAGACTCGCCTATTTCTTAAGGAGATACGGATAGCTGTCGCGCACGGCCTTGATGGTCAGGCGGACGGCCTCGGGCAGACCGGTGTTGACGGCATCGACCGAGACGGTGCGGACCGTGCCGGCGACGCGAACCTTAAAGTGGTCCTCGTCCACGGCCAGGAAGCCCTCGTTCTCGGAGTTCTCCATGTCCTGATCGCTCCAGAACAGGGTGAGCTTGTCCTTGTAGGGACGACCCTCCTGGTAGGGGCAGAACACGGCGCAGTTGCCGCACTCGTTGCACATGCCGTCGACATGGACGACCTGATGCTTGGCCAGGCCCGGCACCTTAATTGCCACGTTGGCGCGGTTGGGGCACACGTCGCAGCAGACCTCGCACACCGAGCCGCAGCCCAGGCAGCGGGTCTTGGTGCAATTGCGCTTGTCGCGGCACAGCGACCCCTTGCGCTCGTAGCAGGCGTCCTCGCGACCGACCTGAGCATTCTGGTCGGCGTACTTGTTAAAGTCCACGCCAGCGATGGCACGGGCGACCTCGGCGGCATCGGCGATAGCCTCGACCACGGTGGCCGGACCGCGACGGCAGTCACCTGCAGCCCAGACGCCCTCAACGCCGGTGGAGGTGGCGGCAAGGCGGCCGCGACGGTCGTGCTCGACGCCCGCGGCGTCGTACAGGCTGGCATCGATGCCCTCGCCCACGGCACAGATCACCGTGGTGGCGGGCAGCTCGACGGTCTCGCCCGTGGCGACGGGGCTGCGACGGCCGCTTGCGTCCGGCTCGCCAAGCTCCATGACGTCGCAGGTCAGCACGGCGCCGTTGAGCGCCTTGGGCGCCAGCAGCTCACAGAACTCAACGCCGTCGGCAAGAGCAAGATCGAGCTCTTCCTCGTCGGCGGGCATCTGCTTCTTGGTGCGGCGATACACCAGGCGCACGTTCTTCACGCCAGTCAGGCGCTTGGCCACGCGGGCCGCGTCCATAGCGGTATTGCCGGCGCCGATGACCACGACGTCCTCGCCCAGCTCGAGCTTCTCGCCCTTCTTGGCGGCCTCGAGGAACTCCAGCACGTCGAGCTCGGCGCCCTCGCCCAAGCCTGCAGAGCCGGGCATCCAGGCACCGGTGGCCACGACCACGTCGGTAAAGCCCTGAGCCTTGAGCTCGTCAATGGACTCCACGCGGGCGTTGAGCTGCACCTTGGCGCCAAAGGCCAGACAGAGCTCGGCATCGTGGGAGATATCGTCGCTCGCGATACGGAACTCGGGAATCACGTGACGGACCACGCCGCCGAGCGAGTCGCGGGCCTCGAAGATAGTGACGGGCACGCCGGCGCGCGTCAGGAAGAACGCCGTCGCCAGGCCGGCCGGGCCGCCGCCGATAACGGCAACGTTGCGCTCGCCGTCGTTGGCGATAGCCTGGGCGCGCAGCTTGGGCAGCACGGCAGTCATGGCCTCGCGGGCGGCCTTGAGCTTGCTGGCGCGGATCTGGGCACCCTCGGGCTCGTAGAACGCACGCTCGCAAGCACGGCCGCAGGGATGCGGGCAGATGGTGCCGGTGATAAACGGCAGGGCGTTGCGCTCGATGATGATGTTGAGCGCGTCCTCGTAGCGGCCCTCGTCAACAGCCGCCAGATAGGCAGGGATATCCTGCTGGATGGGGCAGCTCGTGCGGCACGGCGTGGTAAAGCAGTCGGAAAGCGGGCTCTTGCCGGCGACCTTGCGGTCGGGCAGCGGGCGCAACGGCTTCTTGTAGAGCGGATTGGTGAGCGAGTCGGTCTGGATCGCAGCCACGGCCTCGAGAGAGACGCCCGCAAACGGCTTGCCATCCAGGTCGGTAAACTCGCCGGCCATCTGGCTAAAGCGCTCGTAGCCACCAGGCTTGAGCACGTCGGTCGCCAGGGTGACGGGCCAAATGCCGGCATCGTACAGGGCGCGGATGTTGTAGACCGTGGCGCCGCCGGAGTAGCTGATGCGCAGCTTGCCATCGAACTGCTCGGTAATGCGGCGGGCAGCCTCGATGGTCAGCGAGAACAGCGAACGGCCGGACATATACATCTCGGTGGAAGGCAGCTCGTTCCTCGTCACGTCGACGGGGAAGGTGTTGGTGAGCTTGACGCCAAACTCCAGGCCGCGCTCGGCGCACAGGGCAATCAGGCGCTCGAACATAGGCACGGCATCGGCCCACTGCAGGTCCTCGCGGAAGTGCGTGTCATCGAAGACGATGTAGTCAAAGCCCAGCTCGTTGAGGCGCTGGCGGGCAAACTCATAGCCCAACAGCGTGGGGTTGCACTTGATGTAGGTGTTGAGGCCCTTCTCGGTGATCAGATAGGTCGCGATGCGCTCGATCTCCGCCGGCGGGCAGCCGTGCAGGGTAGACTCGGTGATGGAGTTGGAGACGCGCGCCGGGATGGACTCGACAAACGCGGCGTCAACATGCTCAAACTTGTCCAGGCTAGCGAGAGCCCAGGCACGGCACTCGTTCCAGACGTCGGAGCCGCTGGCGTCCTTCATGCCCTCGATGTAGGCGTCGACCTTGGGGCTCTTAATGCCCTCCAGGTCATAGCCCACCGACATGTTGAAGACAAAGCCGTCCGGGCTGCCCAGACCGTACTCGCGAGCGATCAGGTGGCAGGCAAACCATGCCTTCACGTACTCGGCAAAGGCCTGCGGAACCTCGAGCTCGGTCGACCACTCGCAGTTGTAGCACTCGTCCTGAGCCACGATGCAGGGCTTGTTGACGCACTTGGAGAGCTCCTCGCCGTCCATAACCTGGACGGTCTTGAGCTCAAAGAAGCGAGAACCGGCCACATAGGATGCCACGATGTTCTGGGCAAGCTGCGTATTGGGACCGGCGGCCGGGCCAAACGGAGTCTCGATGCGCTCGTCAAAAATGGGAAGCGCGCCCTCCTGGTTGGTCGCGACCATCTTGCGTACGCCAAAGATGGCGTCCTGGGTCTTGTGCTCCTCGATGATCCAGTTCATCAGCTGCGAAAACGGGATCGGCCTCATGATGTCGCTCATAGTGAGCTCCTCTCTGTAACGCCCGGCGAGACCGCGCGGCGGGCGCAAATACGGTGTAGCGCTAGCACAGCGCCGGCGACCCCGCGGAGGCCGCCTATGCGCGCGTCGGATGCGGCGAAACATCCGACGCGCGCGAATCTCCAATTGGAATTAATACACGCGATCGTTGAGCGTGCTCCAGAGCTTCTTGGACTCAGCCATGGTCCACGCGTTGATCTTTTCCTCATCAATGCCAACGAACTCGCGATCCTTGTACAGGACGCGGCCGTTGATGATGGTGGTACGGCAGTTTTTGCCCATCATGCCAAAGAGCATGTGGCCGTCGATGTTCTCCTCGCTCAGCGGCGTAAAGGGCTTGTAGTCCATGACGATGACGTCGGCGGCAGCGCCGGCCTCGAGCACGCCGAGCTTGCGATCGAAGTACTTGCTCGCCATCTTGGCGTTGTTCTCGAACAGCATCGTCATGGCCTCGCACCAGCCCACGTTGGGCATGGCGGCGTTGTGGCGCTGAATGATCAGAAAGACCTTGAGGCTCTCGAGCATGTCGTGGGTGTAGGCGTCGGTGCCCATGCACACGGGGATGCCGCGGCGGAAGAACTCGAGCACGGGGGCGCAGCCCACGGCGTTGCCCATATTGGATTCGGGGTTGTTGACGAGCCAGGTGCCGGACTCCTTGACGATATCCATCTCGGCAGGCGTCACGTGGATGCAGTGGCCGAGCATGGTGTCGGGACCCAGCAGGTTGTGCTGCAGCAGGCGCTCGACGGGGCTGATGCCGCCGCGGTTGAGGCGGGAATCCCACACGTCATTCATGCCCTCACACACATGGATGTGGAAGCCGGTCAGGCCATTGTTGGCCTCGGCCATCTTGTCCATGGTCTCGTCCGAAAGCGTAAAGGTGGCATGTCCGCCAAACATGGCGGCGATCATGTGGTTGTCGTTATCGCGACGCTCCTTGGCGGCCCACTGGGCAAATTCGGCGTTCTCGGCAATGGCCTGGTCGCATTTTTCCTGGCCGCGGCGATCGGAGACCTCGTAGCACAGGCACGAACGCATGCCCAGCTCCTGAGCTGCATCCTTAATGGTAAAGAGGCTTCCCGGGATCTCGCAGAAGCTCGCATGGTGATCGAAGATCGTGGTGACGCCATCGCGGATGGAGTCAAGGATTGTGGCATAGGCGCTGGCCTTGGTACCGTCGAGCGTCAGGTTATCGTCGATCTTCCACCACTGCTGCTCAAGATTCTCCAGGAAGTTGGTAGGGTTACAGCCCTTAATGGCAAGGCCGCGGGCCAAACCCGAGTAGATGTGGGTGTGGCAGTTGATGAGTCCGGGCATGATGAGGTTGCCCCGGGCGTCGACGTACTCGGCATCCGGGTACTTGGCCTTGAGCTCGCACTCGGGGCCCACTTCGACGATCGTATCTCCGTCAATGGCGACCGCACCTTTTGGAATGAACGGGATCTGAGCATTGCGGGTAAAGACAGAACCGTTAGCGACCAGAAGCATGGATGCTCCCTTCAACATCAGGGGCGGGGTTTGACACCTCTGACATGGCGGAGTGCGAAGCGCCGGCCTACACCGGAAACGGGCCCTCTCCCGTCAACGCTTCACCAAAGGGACAAACCCTTTGAAGTGCGGCTTGGCGCCGCATGACGTCGGCGGACGAGGCGATGCGCCCGCCGACGAATAGCACCGAATTGGCTACTTCTTGCTCTCGGGCAAGACCAGATCCACGGCAGCGTCCTTGGCAGCATCGATGTGCTGAGCCACGACCGGCGTCTGCGGAAGAATCAGGTTAAGGACGATGGCCATGATGGCGGTGGGGGTTACGGCATTGGAGCCGATGACGGTGGACACCCAGGCGGGCATACCCTCGCCGGCAAGGCAACCGCTGGCCATCCAGATACCCAGGCCAAAGACGACGGAGGTACCGACGATGGTGGTAGTGCGCTGCGTGAGGCCCTCGCGGGTGAACATGCGCACGCCGTTCATGGTGATGGTGCCAAACACGCCCACGGTAGCACCGCCGATGACGGGCTGCGGGATAGCGGAAAGGACGGCAGAGAGCTGCGGGAACAGACCGGCGATGGCAAAGACGGCCGCAATGATCACAAAGACCCACTTGTTGACGACCTTGTTGGAGCAGATGATGCCCACGTTCTGGCCAAGGGCGCTGGTGGGAAGACCGCCCAGCAGGCCGCCGACCATAGAAGTGAGGCCCTGGGACACGATAGCGCCGGAAAGCTCGCGCTCGGTGGGCATACGGTCGATGGAGCCCAGGCAGGCGGCGGAGACGTCACCGATAACCTGGATGGCAACCATGGGGAACACGACGGCGAGGGTAATGCAGACCTCGGGATCAAACTCGAGCGCGTAGGGCATGAGCTTGGGAAGGGCGAAGACCTGAGCGGTGGCGACGCTGGAGAAGTCGATCATGCCAAAGGGGATGGAGACGATCATGCCAACGATCATGCCAAAGAACACGGATCCCAGCTTGAGCGTGCCCTTGCCAAAGTTGGCGAGCGCAAAGACCACGGCGAAGGTGATAAGAGCGACGCACCAGGCCTGCGGAGTGCCCCACAGCGGCGTGCCCATGCCACCGGCCATGTACTTGACGGCCGTGGGATAGAGAGAGACGCCAATGGAGAAGATGACCGTACCGGTCACGACGGGCGGGAACAGCCACTTGATCTTGCTGTAGGCCAGACCAAAGAGGACCGCGACGGCGCCGCCGACGATCTCGCCGCCCAGCAGCGCACCAAAGCTAAAGCCCGAGGCACCCATGGCCTGCAGAGCCGGCAGGAACGCGAACGAAACGCCCATGACGATGGGCAGGCCGCCGCCGATGCGACGGAAGGGAGCGAAGGCCTGAAGGGCCGTGTCGATCGCCGAAAGAATGAGCGCGACCTGAATGATGTCGGTGCTCTGCTGGCTATTAAAGCCGTAGACGCCGGCCATGATGACAGCCGGGGTGATGATACCGGCAAACGAAGCCAGTACGTGCTGAAGGGCACACGGGATCATTTCCTTAACGGGAGGCATGCCTTCACGAGTGAACAGGGCTTCAGTGCCGTTCGTAACCGTCTCCTGGGTCATTTGACCACCAATCCTCGAAATAGTTGTTTTCGCATCTAAC
>URKH01000032.1 GCA_900548255.1 uncultured Collinsella sp.
CATTAAGTGCTTTCCTTTGCGTGCGGAACTCGCGACAAACTTAACCGCCCCGCCCGGCAGGCGAGCTGCGATAACTGAGTCGGTCCAAGAAATATCGTACGAAAGGAATTCTGGCTGAATTACTGTTCGTATGTGAGATCCGGTTGATGGGGCTTTGTATGCCCAACTTGAGGACTGAGGAGTGTCCCGGGGTGCCGACAGGAATGGAACGTCCCTAAGTGCCGGGCTGTATGAAAAAGGCGGGGGCTCCTGGTGGAGTCCTCGCCTTTGTTACAGGGGGCGATGAAATTCGCGAACTGTGGGATTAGATCAGGCGAGCGTTGATCGTCTTGGCGATCTCGGCGGCGTCGGTGGAACCCTTGACGGTGGCACGGAAGTCCTCGTCCATGAGCGCCTCGGCGACCTTGGACAGGATTTTGAGGTGCGTAGTGCCGGCCTGGGCACCGGGGATGAGCAGGGCGATAGCCACGTTGACGGGAGCGCCGTCCATGGTGTCCCAACCGGTCACGCCGGACTCGTCCTTGACGACGATGACGGCAGCCTCGGTAATGGCGTCGGACTTGGCATGCGGGATGGCGAAGCCCTCCATCATGCCCGTGGTGCCCTCGGCCTCGCGGGCCAGGAAGGCGTTCATGACGGCGTCGGCGTCGCTGGCGATACCGGCCTTGACGGCCTGGTTGGAAACGAAGCTCAGAGCCTCGTCACGAGAAGCGAAGTCCTCGGCGACAAAGACATTCTCGACCTTCACGAAGTCGGCAGCCTCGGCCTTGGGGGCCTCGACGGCAGCGGCCTTGGGAGCCTCAACCGGCCTGACTGCAGGAGCGGCCTTCTGGTTCTTCTCGAAGTCGTACTTCTTGAAGGCCACGAACAGGATGCCACCGACCACAGCGCCGATGAGGATCGCGAGGACCCACAGCGGACCGTTCTCGACAACGGGCAGGACCAGGAAGCCACCGTGAGGCGCCGGGTCGTGAACGTTGAACATAATGGTCAGGATCGAAGCGATAGAGGAACCGAGCATCATGATGGGCATGACGGGCCAGATGTTCTTGGTCATGAACGGAATGGCGCCCTCGGTGATGTGGGTGCAACCAAGGATGAGGTTGACGATACCGGCGTCGTGATCCTCCTGGCTGAAGTACTTCTTGCCGACAACGACGGCGAAGGTTGTGATCAGCGGCGGAACGATGCAAGCGGCGGAGACGGCAGCCATGAAGTTGGTGCCGAAGTTGTAGGTATCGGTGCCAACGCCAGCAGCCAGTGCCTCGGTGAGCATAGCGGTACCGGTGACGTAAGCAGCCTTGTTGACCGGGCCACCCATGTCAAAGGCGCACATGCAGCCGATGGCAAGACCCAGGACAACGGCGCCAGAGGCGGACAGGCCCTTGAGGAAGTCCATCATGGCGGTGTTGATGGCAGCCATGGGGCCGGAAATACCGAGCATGGCCAGGCCGACGATAGCCGTCGAGAACAGCGGGTACAGGAAGATGGCCTTGAGGCCGTCCAGGTTCTTGGGCAGACCGGCAAAGACCTTCTCGAGCAGCAGGATGACATAGCCGGCGAGGAAGCCGCCGACGATGCCGCCCAGGAAGCCGAAACCCACGCCGGCGCCACCGGCGTCGATCATACCAGTCTCGGCGTTAACAGGCAGGCCCTGGATGGCGATCATACCGGCAACAAAACCGGGGACGAGCGCAGGACGCTTGCCGATGGATTCGGCGATGTAGGCGGAAAGCACCGGAACCATGAGGTTCATGGCGATGCCGCCGATGATCTTGAGCATCGCAGCAAAGCTGTTGTAGTCAGACGCAGTCGAATCGAAAGACGTAATGCCCCACAGGAACGAGACGGCGGTCAGAACACCACCGGCAACGACGAAGACCAGCATATGGCTGACGCCGTTCATAAGGTGCTTATAGATGACGTGGCCGATAGACTCCTTCTCCTCGACCTCGTCCTCGACATCGGCAGCGGCTGCAACCGTGCCGTCGCTCTTGGCGGCGAGCGCGCGGTCAATCAGCTTACCGGCGGCCTCAACAGACAGGGCCTTGGAAACACCAACGGAAACCATGGGCTTGCCGGCGAAACGCTCAGCCTGGACATCCTTATCGGCTGCGACGACAACGGCCTTGGCGCCAGCGATCTCGCTCTTGGTGAGCTCGTTCTCGACACCGACCTGGCCATGGGTCTCGACCTTAATGGTCAGACCGCGCTCGGCAGCTGCCTTCTCTAGCGCCTCCTTCGCCATGAAGGTGTGCGCGATACCGGTCGGGCAACCGGTGGCGGCGATGATGTCAAACTTAGCCATGTGTCCCTCCTTCTTGAGTACTGCGCCCGCAGGCGCTCCCCTACACGCGCGTCCTTGCGCGCTTTTCCACAACTGAAAGATACCAACCTACCGTCCGCGTGAGAAGAGACAAGGCGCAATTCTCCGGTGAAAGGTTCTTTCATAACCGTAAACGGTAAATGAAAGTTTACCATCAACACTTGAAACGGCAAGGTGTATCTTGTAATTGAAAATCCCCCTATACTATGACATTACAAACGAGTCCATTTTTCATGCCAACCAGGAGCCATCCATGACCGATAGTAGCAAGAGCGCACTTTCCCTCATTAGTACCCATCAGGGATACAGCGAGTCCGAGCAGCGTATTGTCGACTATATATTGGAGCACCAGTCCGAGGCGCCACGCCTCACGGCGGCTCAGCTCTCGCGCGCCGCCGCCACGTCCGAGGCGACCGTTTCGCGCTTCTGCCGCAAGCTTGGCTTTGGCAGCTTCCGCAGCTTTCAGTTTTCGTTGGCGAGGGATTTGGAAAGCCAGCGCAACGAGGGCCTGACTGACGAAGTCTCGCTCGACAATATGGAGCAGAGCCTTAAGAACATCCTGGCTGCCAAGGTGAGCGAGCTTAATGCGACCATCGACGGGATCGACCACGATACGTTGGCGGCTGTTGTGCATGCCCTTAAGCATGCAGGGGTTATTGAGTTTGCGGCTGTGGGCAATACGAACGCGGTCGCGCTCGATGCGACGTTTAAGTTTTCGCAGCTGGGCCTGCGCTGCATGGCGAGCACCATTAGCGAGACATCAATCGGCTTTGCGCTCACGTTGCGCCCGGGTGACGTCATCGTGCTCATCTCAAGCTCCGGCAAGTCGCGCCGACTGAATCGCATGGCAAAAGCGGCTCGCGACTGCGGTGCCACCGTAGTCGTCATCAGCAGCGACAGCAAGTCTCCACTCGCGCGCCTGGCAGACTACACTTTTAATACCGTCAACCATGAAGCGCTGCTGACGACGGGTGACTTTGCGTTCTCCAAGATCAGCGCCACGATGATCATCGAAGTCATCTACAACTTCCTGCTGCCCGAAATCGAGGACGCCCGAGAGCACATCAGCTACTACGAGGAGCTCATCCAGCCGGACAAGGTCGTTGAGTAAACGCGTAGTGGGACAAAAATTTCAGTCTATTTTGTCCCACCAACACCGCTGATACGACCTAGCCTCGAACTTCTTCGAGCATCTGCTTTGCGTGGGCCAAGCTTGCCTCGGACTGATCGCCGCTGAGCATGCGGGCGATCTCGGCGGTACGCGCTTCGCCGGTTACCTCGTCCAAATGCGTCTGGGGAACATCGCCCGGCTCCTTGCTGACAACATAATGCTTGTCGGCCACGACGGCGACTTGCGCCAAGTGGGTTACGACAATCACTTGATGCGTAGCGGCAAGATCGACCAGCACACCAGCAAGAGCACGAGCCGTGGAGCCGCCGACACCGGCATCGACCTCGTCAAATACCAGTGTGTCGACGCCGTCAGCATTACCCAAGACCACCTTGCTCGCCAGCATGACGCGGCTGAGCTCGCCGCCCGAGGCAATGCGGCGCAGGGGACGCGGCGTCAAGCCGGCACCGCTGCGATACAAAAGCTCGTAGCTTGAAGGACCCGCCGGCGTCCACTCGGCGCGCGGAAGATCACGCGACTCCCAAACGAGCTCGGCGCCGCCCATCTCCAAGCGTGCCATCTGACGACCAACCTCGTGGCAGAAGCGCGGGGCCGCCGTATTGCGAGCGCGCTTAAGCGCCTTGGCGGCAGCGAACAGCTCGCGCTCGGCGCTCCCGAGTGCCTCACGCGCCTTTTTGATCTGCTCATCGCCATCATCGACCAGGGACAGCAGCTCTTGCGAGCGATCGCGCATGGCAAAAACATCGTCCATGGTGGGACCCCACTGACGCAACAGGCCCTTGAGGTCGGAATACCGCTCACGCATGCGAGCGAGCTCGCGCGGGTCGAAGGCGACGCCATCGCGATAGGCACGAAGCTCGTTCGCGCTATCCTCAAGGGAGATGCAGGCATCCGAAAGCGCATCGGCAATGTCGCCCAGTTTGCGATCGACGGTAGCCATACGGGAAAGCTCGGCCACGGCGCTGTTCACGGCATCGAGCGCTCCACCTTCGGCGGCAAGCGATGCATGGGCATCGTTAGCTGTGGCAACCAGTACCTCGGCATGTTCGGAGCGCGGCAGCAGTTCCTCGAGTTCCTCATACTCGCCCGGCTTGGGGTCGACCTCGCCGATGCGCTCGAGGGCAAAGCGAGCCTCCTCGACACGGCTCCCCTGCGCACGCGAGGCTTCCTCCACACGGCGAAGCTCCTTGGCGGCGTCACGCGAAGCCTTAAAACAGGCGCGATACTTCTCGAGCGCCTCAAGCGCTGCGCGCCCAGCCCAGGCATCAACCATGGCAACATGATGCGCCGGATCGAGAAGGCGCTGGTGCTCATGCTGGCCGCACAGATCCATCATCACGCCGACGCGCTCGGAAAGCTCGCGCACGCTGGCGATGCGGCCATCGATCCTGACGCGACTGCGGCCTTCGGCAGAAAGGCTGCGCTGCACGGTGAAACCCTCCGAGTCGTGCGGGCCATCGAACAAGCGCGCCTCGACGCTGGCAAGCTCCTCTCCCTCGCGCACCGTCGACGAATCTGCACGCTCGCCCAATATGAGCTTGAGCGCCGAAAGCAGAGCGGTCTTACCGGCACCAGTCTCGCCGGTTAGGACAGTCAGGCCAGCACTCGGAACCAACGTCGCCTCGCGAATGAGTGCAATGTTAGAAACCTGCAGCTCATCGATCATGACGCACTCCGTAGAACACGCGGCTCACCGAGTTATAGAAGCTCTCGGGGCCGTAATCCAGCAGCAGCACATCGCCGGGACCACGACGCACGGCCACGCTCTCGACCGTGCCATCGCAGGTAATAAACTGCCCGTCGATGGCAATCGCCGGCACGCTCGGGCGATCATCGGACATAAAGATCTCGACGACATCACTCGGCGAGGTCAAAAAAGCGCGAGCCTGAATGGTATGCGGAGCGATGGGCACACAGACCATACCCGTGTAATCGGGGCTGACAATGGGGCCGCCGGCGGAAAGCGCGTAGCCGGTGGAGCCGGTCGCCGTCGAAACAACGACACCGTCGCCGCGAAGGCGGTCGATATGATGGCCGGACACCGTGATGTCAAATTCGACCATATCGGACAGGGGACCGCGCGTAAGTGCCATATCGTTGAGGGCAAACGTGCGCACGACATCCTTCGCGCCGTCTTCGCGCACGGACACAATATCCGCGGCGATGGTGGCGCGGCGGCTCACGTGGAGCTCGCCGGACAGAGCATCGCTCACAACCTGCAGAATGTCGCGCTCCTCGGGGCTCGCAGCAGTTAAAAAGCCCAGGTGACCATAGGAAAGACCAAGGATAGGAATCTCGCGATGGTTGAGGATGCGGGCAGCGCGCAGCAACGTGCCGTCGCCGCCGAGCGTAATGACCAGATCGGAGCCATCAATATCAGGCGTGCTTTGAATCTTCGATCGCTGGTCGGCAGCCCATGCGACCTCGTAGCCCTGGCGCGAAAGCCAAAGCTCGAGCATCAGGCCGCTCTCGACCGCCTCTTGCTTGTAGTAATTGGGGACCAGAAAGACCTTCATAGCGTTGCAGCTTTCTCGCTCAAAGCCGATACCTGGGATTGAAGCTCATCGTCGGCGCGCTCCCCGGGGACAAACCTTGTGCCGTACAGGAAAAACTCAACGTTGCCCTTGGCACCATGAATGGGTGACACGCACACATCGACCGGGAACAGGCCCTTGGCGGCAAAAAGCTCAATCGCCGCCACGAGTGTATCGCGGCGGACGGCGGAGTCGGTCACGATACCGCCGTCGCCCACCAGCGCAGCCGGCGCCTCAAACTGGGGCTTTACGAGCGCGCAGAACGAACCCGAAGGCTTCAGGCACGCCAGCACGGCGTCGATGATATTCGCGATGCCGGTAAACGAGACATCACATACAGCCAGGTCGATGGCACCGGCATAGCCAAGCTCAGGCAGCTGCGTCACGTTTGTGCGCTCATGCAGCGTCACGCGATCGTCCTGACGCAACGACCAATCAAACTGGGCGCGACCCACGTCCACCGAGACAACGGTCGCAGCTCCGCGCTTGAGCAGACAATCGGTAAAGCCGCCGGTAGAGCAGCCTACGTCCAGGCAGACAAGGCCCGTCGGGTCGATACAAAACGCATCGAGCGCACCCTCGAGCTTAAGGCCGCCGCGCCCAACGTACGGAATGCGCCCCTTCACGTGCAGAGGCAAGCCCGGGGTCACCTTAAGGCCCGGCGAAGTCAAGCGCTCGCCGCCACTCGAGACCAGGCCGGCCATAAGAGTGCGAAGGGCATCCGCGCGATCGGCGCAGATGCCCTGTGAAATCAGTTCGTCATCAAGACGCACGCGTTTCATGAATGCCATCAACCATTCGTATCCGGAGATGCGGCTAACTATCCTGGGATTCGTTTGCCGCATCCTCATCGTATTCCTGTTCGAGCTTATCGGCCTCACGCGGCGTCAGCTCAAACTTGTCGACCATATCGACCGCGCGGGAGCCCAGCTCAATCGCTTCGTCAAACAGATCGAGTGAACGCTCCAAGGACGTATCCTTGGAGCGAACGGTAGCGATGATCTGGTCCAGACGGTCCGAGATCTCGTCAAAGTTACGGACAGAACCCTCTGGCATGGCTACTCCTCGACGGAGTCGGCCTCGACGGCCTCAGCAGCGTCCATATCCTCGGCAAGTACACCGGCGGTAGCCTGAGCGGCAGCGACCTTGGCGGCAGCCTCAGCAGCCTGGGCCTCCTCGCGAGCGCGATCCTCGGCCAGCAGTTCCTGGTACAGGTCCTCACCCGGCAACTCCTCGCTGCGCGCGATCTTGCCCAGCACGCCGTTGACGAACGACGCGGACTGGTCGGTGCCATAGGCCTTGGCAAGTTCGACGGCCTCGTTGATCACGATAGCGTCCGAGACCTCTTCGTCGGTGAGGAAGCGCATCTCGTAGACGGCGATACGCAGCAGATTGCGGTCGGCGCCGGGCATGCGCATAAGATCCCAGTTCTTGGCGACGGCGCGCAGGGCACAGTCGATGCGATCGATATGCTCGTAGGCACCGCGGCACAGCTCCAGCGCATAGGGGTCGAGGGGGCCCTTCGAGATCAGGAAATCGCCCTCGAGGACGCGCTCGAGCGGGCTGTCCGTGGCCTCGGCCTGGAACAGCAGCTGCAGCGCCTGACTGCGGGCAAGCGTACGCCCGCGATAAACCTTAAGGCTCAAAGGTTACTCCTTGGGGAAAACGAGGCCGTCGATGCAAACGTCAACGCGCTCGACCTCAACGCCCACCTGGGCATCGATGGCAGCGACCACGGCAGCGCGAACGGCCTCGGCGAGTTTCTTGAACGGATAGCCAAAGAACACCACAACGCGCACGGTGAGTGCGAGCTTGTCGCCGACGACCTCGGTCTCGACCGCCGGCTCGGAAGCCGGGGCCTTGGACGAGAGCATCATGGAGACAAGGTTGGTGGCAAGGTCCTTGACGCCAACGGAGGCGATGCCCTCGACATCCGACACGGCGCGCGAGACGATGGCGGTCAGAACATCGGGCGAAATGCCGATGCCGTCAATCTTGATTTCCTGGGGCATGAGTCCTCCTAGAAGAGTTGGTTGCTAGACGCGGGAGACGAACTTGCCGTCGCGGGTGTCAACCTTGATGACCTCGCCCTCGTTGAGGTACATGGGGACCTGGATGACAGCGCCGGTGTCAATCGTGGCCGGCTTGGTGGAACCCTGGACGGTGTCGCCCTTAAAGCCCGGGTCGGTCTGGACGATGGTGGTCTCGATGAACATCGGCGGGGTCACGCCCATGAGCTCATCGTCGGCGAAGAGCAGCTGGCAAATGTCGTTCTCGCGCAGCCACTTGGAGTTCTCGCCCACCATGTCGTCGGGAACGGGAACCTGCTCATAGGACTCGTTGTCCATGAAGATGTAGTCGGTGCCATCGTTGTAGAGGTACTGGAACTCACGGGTGGTGAGCATGACGCTCTCGAACTTGGTGCCGGCGTTGCAGGTGTTCTCGACGACGCGGCCGCTCTTGATGTCGCGGGTCTTGTAGCGCACAAAAGCGCCACCCTTGCCCGGCTTGACATGCTGGAACTCGACGATGGTGTAGACCTTGTCCTTAATGCGGAGACCGAGGCCGTTCTTGAAGTCGGCGGTAGAAATGGTAGGCATAGCGACCTTTCTTGTTATGGGCAGAACGCACAAGCGTCCAAATTACATACGACCGAAATTATACACTTGCAGACGGCGCCTGCAGCGAGCGCATAAAAAGAGAACGCGGGGCGTCCGAATTGCTCCGGACGCCCCGCCCCAAAAATCTATCGAAATGGGCTAGCAATCGATGACGTGCAGGTCGTGCGGGGTCTTGGTGAAGGGCTCATATCCGTTCTCGGTGACGACGCCGTAGTCCTCCAGGCGCACGCCGCCCACACCGGGCAGGTAGACGCCGGGCTCCATGGTGACAACCGAGCCGACCTCGATGATGTTCTTGCTGCGGTTAAAGTTGGGCAGCTCGTGGATGTCGATACCAACGCCGTGGCCCAGGCCATGGTTGTAGTAATCGCCATAACCGGCATCGCCGATGATCTTCTTGGAAAGCTTGAAAATGTCGTTGCCCTCGACGCCCGGATGGATGGCGGCGACGCACTCCTCGTGCGTACGGCGCACGAGCGCGTACAGGTCGAGCTGTTCCTGGGTAGGCTCGCCCATCACGACAGTGCGCGTCATGTCGGAACGATAATCGCAGTAGCCCGCGCCGTAATCCATGAGGACGAAGTCGCCCTTCTCGATGACACGGTCACTCGGCACGGCATGCGGGTTGGCGGTGTTGGGACCGCTCGCCACAATGGAACCGAAGGCCAGGCTGTCGGCGCCGTTGGCGAACATAAAGTTCTCGAGCTCGTTGCGAACCTGCTTCTCGGTCATACCGGGTTTAATAAAGCCGAGCATATGCTGGAAGGCGGCATCGGTGATCGACTGCGCATGGCGCATGAGCTCGATCTCCTCGGCATCCTTGATGGCGCGCATCTTGCGGATGTCGTCGTGCATCAACGGCAGCATACAGGCGACAGAGCGGTCCTCCAGGCCGCGCTGAATGCCCTGGTAGAAGTTAATCTGCATGTCATCCTCGACAGCGCAGACGCGGCACTTGTTGGCCGCGATCTTGCCGGCGACCCAGCCGGGAATGGTGCCCTCGTCCATGTCGTAGACCCAGGGGCTGCCGGCGGGCGTGTTCTCCTCAAAGCTGTTGAGGTAGCGCGAGTCGGTGTGGAACAGGCACTGGTCAGCCGTAATAAACGCGGCGTGCGGGAACTCGAAGGTGTAGTCGAAGACGCCCTTCACGCCCGTGAGCCAACGAAGGTTAGCCTCGTCGCGCACCACGATGGCATCGTAGCCACGCTCGACCATCAGGGCACGGACACGCTCGATACGACCGGCAGGACCGGCAGCAAACTCAGACATGCAGTTTCCTTTCTTGTTGTCTCTATATAGACGGGACGGGTCTCAACCGAACGACGGAATCGCATGCGATCCGCAACCGATTGAAAACCCGCCCCTCAACATGATACGAAAGACGATGGATGTCAATAAATCTTAGAGAAGTTCTTTGCGAGAAGCCAAGTAGGCGTGAACATGGCGCTCAAGAACCTCGTCCTCAACGCTCGTTAGACGAATGGCGCCGAGTGCCGCGGGCAGCGGCAACATGCTACGGTTTGAGCGGGCAAACTGCTGCCTGCGGAACTCCTCGATATATGCGACAGGCTCCAGATCGAAGGCAAGTTCCTCGATACCAAAGTCCTCCAGGCAGTCATCGACCTCAAAAACGTAATCGATATCGAAGTCGCAGGCATCATGGGCGAGGCGCGCCTCAAAGCGCATGCCCTCGGACGACAGCTGGTAGGCAGGGACCTGCGAAGCGGCATCGCCCAAGCAGGCGCGCAGGGTGCGCTCCCCCGTCTTGCCAAAATCGAGCGCATGGCGGGCGCTCGGGTTCGTGGCCATCAGTACGTCCTTGCGGGCAGTCTGAGACCACTGAACGGCATTGACGAGCGCAACCTCCTCGCCCGAGAGAATCTCGGGGACGGTCTCAGTAAACTGATTCCAGCGGGACTTGCTGCTCGAAAGCATGGTGACAACGAGCACCGCATAGCCGAGCTTGAGATCCTCGGGGTCCGCCTCGCGTACAAGGTCGAGGTCACACACGACCAAGCCCGGCTCGGGACGGAACGCGATAGCGGGAAGCGCATGCGCCGACGAGGCGACGAGCGGCTTCATGGTCGTCGCGACCGTGAGCATGGCGTCGAACGTCGTCGGCAGCAAGGCGCACTCGGTGCGACCGCACCACTGATTGGCACACCAGCAAACGACCGAGCAGGTCGCCGTGTCGCCGACAGCGACAACGAGATCGTCGCAGGTAATGCCGTTAGCCGACAGGGCGCCAAAGACGGTATCGGCATCGGCAAGAGTAGCACCAGCAGGGGAAACCTCGAGGACGAGCAGCGACACGGCAAAACCGGCGTCAACCAGTGCATGCTCGACAACCTCGCCAAATCGCTCGGATGTGGCGTCGTTCCAAACCACCATCGCGCGCTTGGGCTTGCCCACAGCCGAGGCAAACATGCGCGGCAGCTCCTCGAACGCGCCCAATCCGACGCGGGCATCGACGCTGCGGTTTTGGAAATTGATAAGTTGACGGCGAATCATAGCAGTCCACGCTCCAAAAGCATCTCGGCACAAAGGTAGGAAACGTCCTCGAAGGACTTGTTGCGAATATCAAGGGTAATATCGGCGGCCCGGCGATACAGCGGACGGCGATGCTCAAACAGGCGCGCAGCGTGCTCGGGCGAGCGGAAATCGGGCCGGGTATCGGAGCGGCGAATCTGGCGCAACGAGTCCTCAAAGTCGCCTTCGAGGTACACACAGGTACCCATCTCGTGCATCAGCTCAATGTTCACCGGCGTCTCGACGATGCCACCCCCGCACGATACCAGCAGGCTGCGCTCGCTTTGAAGCGAACGGAGTGCCGAGGTCTCGAGTTCACGAAAACGATCCTCGCCCTCGGTCTCAAATATCTCGGTCACCGACTTGCCGCATCGACGCACAACCAAACGATCGGTATCGACGAATCGACGCTTGAACATAGTGCCCACGTTGCGCGCAAGCGTCGACTTGCCCGCGCCCAAAAAGCCGATAAAGAAGATATGGTCGCAGCCGTGTTTGATGTGCTGAGACATGGCGAAACCTATTCCTCGCAGGGAAGGTCGCGCAGGGCCCGGCGCTCAAAGATACGGAAGATCTGCGTGTACCACAGGTCCTGGGTCGCCTGCGGCTTGACCAGAATAGTGTCAACGCCGGCAAAATTACCGCTCCACACGTCCGTGTACAGCTGATCGCCGATCAGCACCGCCTCGTCTGTCGTGGCGCCCAGACGCTTAAGACCCGCCTTCAGGGCAAACGGGGCGGGCTTCATGGCGTGGCTGATAGCCTCGAGCCCCAGCTCGCGCGCCGATGCCATGACCTGGTCGCGATGCCAGTTATTGGACACCATACACAGCTTAAAGCCCTTGGCATGGGCGGCTTCGAGCCAAGCTGAAACCGCAGCGGGAACCTGCTCGGTATCGCGCGGCACCAGAGTGTTATCGCGGTCGAGTAGAATGGCGCGTTTGCCGTCGGCCCACAGGGTATCGAGGTCGATGCGGTCAACTGAGGCAACATATCGTTTGGGGCTAAAAATCCTCATGATCAATTCCAAGACTGTTGGTGCTCTTCGTAGGTCTTCGAGAAATACTCCTCGTCCTGTGTAATGTAGAAATACAGGTCATCAGAGTCGGTCGGCTCAAGGCTAGCCTTGAGCGCCTCGAGCGACGGAGAGCAGATGGGCGTGGGCGGCAGGCCTTCATGCTTATAGGTGTTATACGGACTATCGCTCTGCAGGTCGTCGGCGGTAACCTCGCCGCCGGTGACATACATCATGGTCGCATCGCTATTGAGGTAACGCAGGCCATCGAGCTTGCCCGCCAGACGGTTATAGAAAACCGAAGCCACATGCGCGCGCTGATCGGCGTTGAGGCCCTCGCGCTCGACGATCGAGGCAAGGTTAACGATGTCGTAATCGGACATCTCCACGCCATAGCGCTCCTTGATCTTGGCCTCGCAGCTGGCAAAGTCAAGCGACTTATACTCGGCGTTGAACTGGTCAAGCATGGCGCGAATCACATCATCGGCAGACGGGTCCTTACCCAACGAATAGGTCTTGGGGAATAGGAAGCCCTCGAGCGAATCGTTCGCGGCATCTTTAAGGAAAGCGTAATCATTCACATAATTGCTCGCCTTGGCCTGGTTAAGGAAGTCTTCCTTGGAGATGCTGTCGTATGCCGCGGCCACGCGATCGGCGACCTGGTCGACCGTTAGGCCCTCAGGGATAGTCAGCGCATCGGAGCCGGCATTGGGCCCCTCCATGAGCTGCTGGACAACCTTGGTCGCGTCCATGAGCGTGGTAAACGAGTAGGCGCCAGGCTTAAGCGACATATCGGCATTGAGCTTTTTGACCGCCGCATAATAATCCTTGGGGTCTTCGACGATATGGTTCTCGGAGAGAATCGAAGCGATGGTATCACCCGAGGCGCCATCGGGAATCGTGATAGTAACTTGCTGGCCAGCAGCAACTTTCGCATCCTCGCCGGCAAAGAAGCCCTTGACGGCTGGCACGACAAAGAAAACGATCGCGACAAGTGCAAGCACGGCGATGACGCCACCGATAATCATAGGCACCGGAGAGCTTTTCTTTTGGACGCCACGGCGGGCATGCGTGTTATAGCTCGAGCGCGTGGCCGGAGCTACGCCATGTGTGCCGTGAGCATGATGTGTACGCGCATGCGATTGAGGCGCCTGCGCACGCTGCGTGGGCGCCTGCTGCTTAAAGCGGGTACCGCTTGCGGGCCGGGCTACGCGGGCAGCGGGCTGTTGGGCAGGACGCTGAGCAGATTGTGCTGCACGAGAGGAGGGCTGTGCGGGACGAGCAGCAGGCTGAGCCGCACGCTGCGTCGGTTGCATCGGACGCTGGCCGGACGATACAGGGCGCGGCGTAGGCTGCCCCTGGCGATTCGGCTGGCGCGGATCGGAAGCGCTAGGCATGCGAAACCTCCTCGTTTTTGCGATCGAGCCACGTCTGCAAGAACAGGCTGGCGGCGATCATGTCAATCTTGCCCCTCATCTGCTTTTCGTTGAGTCCCTGCTCGCGCAGGATACGCTTTGCCTCTTGCGAGGACAGGCGCTCATCCTCAAACTCAAGCGGAAGATCGAGCTCTTGGGCAATCTTTTGCGCAACGGCGGCAACGCGCTCGGCCTGGGGGCCGGGCTCACCGGCCATGGTCAAGGGACGTCCGCTTACCAGGATATCGGGCTCATAGTCCTCAACCAGGTAACGGAACGTCTTGGCCATGCCAGTGACCTCGGCAGCCGGGAGCACCTTGACGGGCATTGCCATCTTGCCATCACGGCTAGAGACGGCAATGCCAATCCGGGTCTCCCCTATGTCCAGCGCGAGCGCGACCACAGCGACTACTTAAGCGCCGAGCGCGGTCTTGGCAGCCGCGAGGGCATCGGCGATACCGGCAGCATTCTTGCCGCCAGCCTGGGCCATGTTGGGACGACCGCCACCACGACCGTCGACCAGGCCCGCGATCTGCTTGATCACGTTACCGGCGTGGAAACCGGCCTTGACGGCGTCATCGGAGCCGGCAGCGAGCAGGGCCGGGGTGCCCTTTTCGGTCACGCTAGCGACGACGCAGGCGACGGGGCCGGCGACCTTCTGGTGCACGGTATCCCAGACGTTGCGCAGGTCGGCAGCTTCAAGGCCCTGGAGCTCAGCGACGACGAGCTTGTAGCCATTGACCTCGACGGCACCCTCGATGGCGCCGGAGATGGCGTCGGAAGAGCCACCGGTGAGTGCCTTCTTGAGCTTGTTGGAAGTCTCGCGCAGCTCGGCCTGCAGGTTCTCCACGCGGGCGGGAACCTCGTCAACGCGGCACTTGAGCGCAGCGGCAGCGGCGTCAACGAGCGCCAGGCGGTCGGCCATGTAATCGAGGGCGCCCTTGGAGGTCACGGCCTCGATACGGCGGACGTTGGAGCCCGTGGAAGACTCGGAGATGATCTTGAACAGACCGATCTCGGCGGTGTTGGCGGCATGCGTGCCACCGCAGAGCTCGCGGGAGAACGGCTGGTCCTCGGCGCCCACGGAGACAACGCGGACGACGTCGCCGTACTTCTCGCCAAAGAGGGCGACAGCACCGGCGGCCTTGGCCTCGTCGATGCCCATGACGCGGGTCACAACCGGCTTGGAAGCGAAGATCTGCTGGTTGACCAGGTCCTCGACAGCCTTGAGCTGCTCGGAGGACAGAGCCTCGAAGTGCGTGAAGTCAAAGCGCAGGTGCTCGGGCGTCACCAACGAGCCAGCCTGGGAGACATGCTCGCCCAGGACCTGCTTAAGCGCGGCGTCGAGCAGGTGCGTGGCGGTGTGGTTGCGACGCAGGAAGCCACGGCGCTCGGCGTCGAGCGCGGCGGTCACGGTAGCACCAACGGTCAGCGTGCCCTCGGCGACGTGGGCGACGTGGGCATACAGGCCGTTGTGGTTCTTGGTATCGGAAATGGTCAGCGCAACGCCCTCGGCGGAAAGCTCGCCGGCGTCGCCCTGCTGGCCACCCATCTCGGCATAGAACGGGGTGCGGTCGAGCACGACCTCGACGTCCTCGCCGGCGGCAACGGACTCGACGGACTCGCCGTTGCTCACGATGGCGACAACCTTGGCGCCATCGATGACGTCGTTGTCATAGCCGTCGAACTCGGTCGCGGCAACCTTGTCGGAAAGCTCGACCCACACGTCGTTAAAGCTACCCCAGGCATCGCCCTTAGCGTTGGCGCGGGCGCGGGCCTTCTGGTCCTCCATGCAAGCGGTAAAGCCATCCATGTCGACGTCGTGACCGGCGGTGCCGGCGATCTCGACAGTCAGGTCAATGGGGAAACCAAAGGTGTCGTGAAGCTTAAAGGCAACATCGCCCGGAAGGACAGCGCCGTCGGCGAGCGCGGCCAGGGCCTCGTCCAGGTAAACGCGGCCGTTATCGAGCGTCGTTGAGAAACGCTCCTCCTCGGAGGCGACGATGCCCTTAACGAGCGCGACGTTCTTGAGCAGCTCGGGATAAGCCTCGCCCATCTGAGCGTTGACCTCGTCGATAAACTTGGTCAGGAAGGCGCCCTCGATGCCCAGCAGACGACCGTGGAACACGGCACGACGGAGCAGGCGGCGCAGGACGTACTCGCGGCCCTCGTTACCGGGCAGGATGCCGTCCGAGATCATAAAGTCGACGGCACGGGAGTGGTCGGCGATGATGCGCAGGGAGCGGCTGGCACCGGAGTAATCGTCGGCGTCATAGGTCTTGCCGCTGATCTTCTCACCGAGCTTGATGAGGTGCTGCATCAGATCGCCGTCGTAGTTAGCGGTCTTGTGCTGCATGATAGCGGCCATGCGCTCCAGACCCATGCCCGTATCGAGGTTGCGGTGCGGCAGCTCCGGCATGGAGCCGTCCTCCTGGCGGTCGTACTGGGTAAACACGAGGTTCCAGAACTCAAGGAAGCGATCGCAGTCGCAGCCAGGCTTGCAGTCGGGGCTGCCGCAACCGACCTCCTCGCCCATGTCAAAGTAGATCTCGGAGCACGGACCGCAGGGGCCGGTGGGGCCAGCGGCCCAGAAGTTGTCGTCCTCGCCCAGGCGGGAGATGTGATCCTCGGCAACGCCCAGAGAGCGCCACACGTCGTGGGTCTCGTCGTCTTCGGTAAAGACGGTGAAGTACAGGCGGTCGAGCGGCAGCTTGAACTCCTTGGTGATGAGCTCAAAGGCCCAAGCGCAGGCCTGCTGCTTGGAGACGCCGCCAAAGGAGAAGTCGCCGAGCATCTCAAAGAAGGACAGGTGACGGCCGTCCTCACCGATGCAGTCGATGTCGTTGGTGCGGACACACTTCTGGCAGGAGATCGCGCCGATCTCCTTCATGGTCTTCTTGCCCTGGTAGTACTCCTTAAACTGGTTCATGCCGGCGTTGGCAAGCAGCAGCGAAGGATCGTCGGGGACGAGGGACGAAGAAGGATAGAGCTTAAGACCGCGCTCCTCAAAGAAGTTGAGGAACTTGGAGCGGATCTCGGCCGTAGTCATTGACGGGTAGTCAGCACTCATAGAGGGAATCTCCTCGGTTTCACATCGAAACAGTTCAAACGTAACGATATTACCATCCAACCGCCCCCGTGCAAAAAAGAGGGCCGCCAAACAGCGACCCTCCAGCGAAAGTGCACGTTATTTAGGTCTGTCAAATACTTTGAAAAAAAATGATTTCGGTAAAATTTCATATAAGAATCGTCCGGAAGGAGCGATCGATGGATAGCAAACGGTTTGTCGTGAATGCACTAATCTCGGTAGCCCTTTTAGCAATCTTCGCTTACTCGAGCTGGTATGTGAACCAGCCGAGATTTGGCTACGCATTGTACGCAGTAACATCTGGCGATAAAGCGTATTACACCCTAAGCGCAATTGACGCCATCTTTTTCTATGTGGCTGGCCCCTTATCAATCGCTTTGATCGCGTTTATTGTTATTTACAACATCAAGAAACGCTAACAGGGCCTATTTGGAATCCGAATCGTCCATGGAGCCGTCGATGCCGGTTTTGGTGTCGTCGTCCGTATTGGAATCGTCATCCTTGGCGAAGGGGTTCTTGAAAAAGCCTGTCGCGTCGGGCTGAAGCCCCGAGAGCTTGATCCAGGGATTATCGAGCTCGGGCTTGGGCATGGCCTTGGCCTCGGGTGCTGTCTCGTTGCCGATGAGCTCGGACTCATAGATGAACGTATCGTCTCCAAGCGCGTCGTAGGCGGCGACCGGGTTGCCCTCGGTATCGCGATACGGAGTGCCCTTAAACACGGCGCCGTCGTATGCCACGAGCTGACAACCGGTCTCGTTCTCAAAGTAGTAGACGAAAATGCCCTTGAGGGCCGCGCACAGCGGAATGGCGATAACCATGCCGATGGGACCCATGAGTGCCGAACCGATAACGAGGGCCGTAAGGCTCATGACGGGATGCACCTGCACCGAGCTCTGCATGACCTTGGGCGAAATGACATTATCGGTGACGTTTTGAGCCACCATGGTCACGACAAGCGTCCATAACGCCAGCATAGGGCTGAACATAAAACCGAGCACCGTGGCGATCGCCGCGCTCACCCAGGGACCGACAACCGGAACCAAGTGCATAATGCCGGTAAAGATAGCCATGAGTGCTGCATACGGATGGCCGATGATCGTAAAACCAATAAAGGCAAGAAAACCGCCACAGATCGATGTGATGACCATGCCACGTATGTATCCGCCGACCGAACGCGAAAGAATGGCCACCATAAAGCGGTACGAGGTCTCTTTTTCCTGCCCGATGATGGTGCAGACCTCGTGGTGCATGCGGGGATAATCGCAGGCAAGCCAGTAGGCAAGCACCAGACCCAGGAAGATGACGAACAGCTGCGAGGCCGTGTTGGTAATGAGCGGAAACACACCGCGGCCGAGCTCAGCAGCGATTTGCGAGACGTACTTGGACGCTACGGTAACCAGCGAAGAAAGATTGTCGTCCAGATACTCCTTGAGCGGCGTGTTGTTGAGCGTCTTGGCGTGCGAGAGCATCTCGTTGAGATCGCCACCCGCAACACGAAGCTGCTCGGGCAGGCGGCTCAGGACTTCCATGATTTGACCGAGCAAAATAGGCGATAGGATGCAGACGACGCCGACGAGCACGGCAACAACCACAATGAGCGCGATGAGCGAACCGAGGCCACGTCCGACGCCGTGATGCTCGAGCCAGTTGGTGATCGGAGACATCACAAAAGCGATGATGGAACCGACAGAGAGAAACTCGATGACCGGTGCCAGGATGCCCATAAGGTTAAAGATGACGGCAGCGATGACAATGCAGCCGACGACGCCCCAAATACGCAGCGTCAGAATGCGGGTATCGCGAAGCGTGCGGTCGATTTGTTGGGGGTGCTCACTCATGAACGAACCATCACTCCGTCGGGGTCAATCTTATCTTGAATCTTCTTAAGCGTGCGGCGCAGCAGACGCGAAACCTGCACCTGCGAGATGCCCAGCTTCTTGGCAATCTCGATCTGGGTCATGCCCTTCACAAAACGCAGCTCGATAACCTCGCGCTCGCGAGGCGAGAAATCGCGGATGGCTTCCTCGATTACCAGACGGTCATCGGTAAAGTCGAGCTCGTTGTCGTCGTCGGCATAGCGATCGAGAATCGAGGGAGCATCGTCGGAGTCGGACGCGCCGGGAGCCTCGATGGGCACCGAGGTATAGGCCGAGGACGATTCCATGGCTTCGAGCACCTCGTCAACGGTCACGCCAAGGTAATCGGCGATTTCCTCAACCTTGGGCGAACGCTGAAGCTCGTTGGTGAGCTTATCGGTGGCCTGGTTAACCTTGGCAGAGAGCTCCTGCAGACGACGCGGCACGCGCACACTCCAGCCCTTGTCGCGGAAGTGGCGCTTAATCTCGCCCAAGATGGTGGGCGTGGCAAACGTCGTGAACTCGAGTCCGCGTTCAGGGTCAAAGCGGTCGATAGCCTTGAGCAAGCCCAAGTACCCGACCTGCAAAAGGTCATCGAGCGGCTCGCCGCGGTTCTTGAATTTGTTGGCAAGAAACCTTACCAGGTTCATATGGGACATGACGAGCTGCTCGCGAGCATCCGGATCACCGGTCTCCTTATAACGACGAAACAGCTCGCGGGTTTTCTCCTTGTCCCAAGCGGTCTTGCCGCTCCGGGAACGTTCGGTCATATTAGATATCCGCCTTGAGGTCGAGGGAAAGCGTTAGGGGCGCCGCAGTCTTTTCGTAGGAATCGCACACGCTTGCAAGAATGAGCTCGGCATACACAGTAGCCTGGTCATCCTCGTCGACGGTGGCCTGTTCCCCAAAGGTAAAGGTCATGCCGACGTGAGATTCGTCCACATCGAAATTGATCGTGATGTCGTCGCAGTCGACCGCGGTGCACCCAAAGATGAAGGCTTCCTCGGCAGCCATGCGGATATCCTCGATGCGATCGACGGACATAGAGCACAGGGCGCCGACGTTGGCGGCCGTCATGCGCACCAAGCGCGCGAGACGAGGATCACCGGCAACGCTCAGCGTGATGGGGCAGGTCGCTTCACTACTCATCGCAGGACTCCTCGGAGGTCTCGGCAGGCGTATAGGTGTAATACTGAGCAGGCTTGGCTGCGGGCTTCTGAACATCATCGTCGTCAGCAGCGGCATCGTCATCGCCAATCAGAACGCGCTCAGTAGGCTGCTCGGCCTCGGCGGCGGCAGCGGCGAGCTTGCGATCGGCGTCGGCTGCAGGAGCCTTCACCTTATTGAAGAGCTTCTGCACGGCACCGGCGGCAGAATCAGTCACGCTCGATACGGCATTGCTAGCCTCGGCCACGCTGCCCGTGACCTCGGAGATGTCGCGAACGACCGCCTCAACCTCAACGAGGTTAGACGTCAGGGCGTCAACGGCATTCTTGCTCGACTTGAGGAGCGGCTCCATCTGGGCAAGTGCCGGCGTAAGCTCGTCAACGGCGCCATCGAGCTTTGCCACCACGGGCTGTGCCTCGGCGAGCGTATTATTGAGGTCACTCACCGTCTTGTCGAGCGAGTCGACGACGGTGCGGGTCTTGCGCAGTGTGAGTGCAAGCTCAACGACGGCCCACACGCCGGCAATGGCGAGCACCAGCAGGGCGATTTGAATGGGACTCATACAAGCCTCCCGAAGGAATCGAAATACAGACGTTTTTCATGGTACCCCAAAGAAGGGCAAAGATACCCAAAGGGAATGCGCGAGGCGCCAATGGCCTACTTGGGAGCGTTGCCGCTACGGTCGCGCTCGCTTTGCTCCACACGCCACTCTTCCCAACCGCGGCCGGCAGGCTGCCAGAACGCGCCGCGCTCCAACCCCTCGGGCAAATAGCGCTGATCGACCCAGCCTTCGGGATAATCGTGCGGGTACTTGTATACACCGTACTCGTCGCTGCCGGGACGGTGACGATCGCGCAGGTAGCTGGGCACCTCGCGAAGACCACTGCTGTGGATATCGGCCAGCGCCGCATCGATCGAGGCCTCACACGCGTTGGACTTAGGCGCCAGGCACACATAGAGCGCAGCCTGAGCCAGGTTGATGCGACACTCGGGATAGCCAATGACCTCGGCAGATTTAAATGCGGCATGTGCCACCAAAAGCGCCTGCGGGTCGGCGTTGCCAACATCCTCGGAAGCCTGAATCATAATGCGGCGAGCGATAAACTTGGGATCCTCCCCCGCATCGATCATGCGCGCAAGCCAATAAATGGTGGCATCGGGATCGCTGCCTCGCATGGACTTGATGAACGCGCTAATAATGTCGTAGTGCATATCACCGTTTTTGTCATACGAAAACCCACGACGCGGATTGGCGATCTTCACGTCGTCCACGGTAATGGGATAGCGTTCCCCCGCCGCCGGCGCTGGCGTTCCCTCAGTATCGGGACGCGTAACGGCAATCTCACTCGCAAGCTCGAGCGTCGTGAGCGCCGAGCGCGCATCACCCGCGGCCAGCGTGCAAATGGTCTTGACTGTATCCTTATCGGCCGAGAACTTTCCGTTTAAACCCTGCGGCGCCTCGAGCGCACGCTCAATGAGCGTGGCGATATCCTCGTCCTTCAGGTGCTCAAGCTCTACCACACGCCCACGCGAGAGCAATGCCGAGTTGACCTCAAAGTACGGGTTTTCCGTCGTGGCGCCAATCATAATGACGGTGCGGTTCTCGACCGCATGCAGCAGGGCATCTTGCTGCGACTTCGAAAAGCGATGGATCTCATCGATAAACAGAATGGTGCGGCGGTCGTAGGTGTTCAGACGGGTCTTAGCCTCATCGATTACGCGGCGCAGGTCCTTCACAGTGCCCGTCACGGCGCTGACCTCGACAAACTCGCTCTTGGTATGGTTGGCGATAATGTGGGCCAGCGTCGTCTTGCCCGTGCCAGCCGGGCCGTACAGAATCACGCTCGACAGCACGTCATGCTCAATCGCGGCGCGCAGCCACGAGCCCTTACCGACGGCCTTTTGCTGGCCCACATACTCGTCGACCGAATTGGGGCGCATACGCACCGCAAGCGGCGCATTTTTAAAGGAGCGCTCGCGCGTCGAAGCAGAAAAAAGGTCGTCCATAGCCATCCCGTGCATTAATCAAAATCGTTGTTGACCAACAGTATACCGAAAGGATACGAACTACCGTTCGTTAATATACGTGCGGTGCGGAAACTTTAGACCTGGGAACAATTTGCTCGTCAGCTCGCAGAAATAACCATCCGTCATGCTTGCGATGTAATCGACGACGGCCTGATCCTTGTCGTCCGTAACCCGGCCTGTCAGGCGGTGAGTCTGAGCCCAAACGCTCGTTCCGGCGAGCAGAAACGCCAGACAGAGAAGGCATCTCGATGCGACGCTCCATCCTCCATATCCGGAGTCGAAACGCCTCTTTGTTGTAG
>URKH01000033.1 GCA_900548255.1 uncultured Collinsella sp.
TGTTCGCAGCTCAGAGGCTTCGCCTCTGAGCTGTTTTGTTTTACGCCGCCAAGACAAAAGGACGCCGCTGCAGCCAAACCGCCCAAACAGCCCCGGTGATTGCCCCGATCAGGCGCGGTTGGGTCTCGCAGCCATATATAAATAACCCCCTATAAAGTGAGGTTTAATACTTTTCCCAGAAGTGAACGAGCTTATTTGGACCCCCGGAGCATCCACACTTTTTGACGTTAAAACCGCAGGATTCCAGCAGCAAAACCGCAGGAAACAAGCCCCTAAAAGTGTCGATGTTTCGGGGGTCCATTCTGACTCGTTCACTTCTCGGGAAAAGTATTAAACCTGGATATATGGCCGCTAATTCTAACCCCCTGTTACCGCCCCTACCAATACTGATGCGCATCGATAACGGCTTGCCAGAGCCAAAATCGCTTCGTTTCGGCACGCGCATGGGCAAAATATCGCTGCTCTGCACTCATCGCCTTGTTAAAGATGGGGCGCTTATTCCGATGCAGCTTCCGTCGGATGCGTTCGCACAGCCGAACGAGCTTGTCGTAGTCATTTGCTTGGTCGGTTGTCACAGTAAAATACGCTACTCCCTCAAGCAGTTCCAACTCGTTGCGGCGCTCGGCATCCTTGTGGATCTTCTCGCGGCCGTCATGAATGGCATCGCTGTCGTAGTCGACCATCGCGGTCAGCACCTCTGGCAGCAGCCCGGCCTTTACTTTATCCCTGCCCACCTCGACTTTAGCCGTAAGCGTAATGTCGGGCGTGCGCTCCAACACGCGCAGTTTGCGCTCGCGCCCATCGTTGAGTCCATCGCGAATGAAAGCCTTCTTGTTGAGTTCGGCCTTGCCCAATGCATACCCGCCGCAGCGCGCAGGCAGCGACATAAACATGCACAGCCCCGACTCCCTCGGAGAGCGCGACCCCTCGATCACATACGCAAGCAGCGCCTTTGCTTTCGCGAGACCCCTTACCTTTGGGGACGCCTCGATATACGCCGCAATGCGCTCCTTGGTCGTAAGCCTGCCATCGCGCATGCCCCCATCCCTGCTTGTCACCCCACCGGGAGCAAGGTTATCCAACCGGTAGTTCGATGTCATGGCATAGCCGGCATAGATGGCCTCGGCCGCAGAGCTGTCGTGCGCAACCTGCACAAACGCCAGCTCGGGGGAGCACACATACGCATCCAGGCCGCCCATCCAGTGGCCCAGCGAGATAAACGAGCCCGCCGGGAGCTCGTTGGTGCACAGGTGCGTCTTAACATGCTTGCTCTGCCGACGGTCGGCACGCGATGGCACCAGCAAATCCAGCGTTTGGATCCCCAGATCATAGCGATCGATAAACTCCTGCGCCTCTTGCTCCAACAGCGCACAGGCACCTGCAGTCGACACGACCTCTGGTTCCGAATCCCCAAAACGAGGGTTCGGCAGGTGCGCCAAAAGCGCCAACGCAGCGTTATGTGAAACGATAAAGTAACCCATGGCGCGAAGATAGCACGCGCGTCGGCGGCCGCTGGCGGTCCTGGCGAGTTTTCGGCAAACGACCAGCAGTTTTTTGCCGCAGCGCGCCCAAAGTGTTCATTCGTCGACGTCTAAATGCAAATCCGTCAAGCTTTTGGCAAGGTTGCCGCTCAACTGACCAAAAGCTGACCAAACACTTGCCCATTTGCTTGACGGCACACCCGCGCCAAAATGCTCCGCGACTTCTCGGACGGTCGAAATGCTCGTTTAGCGACCACACACCCAGCGCTGGGGTATCCTTGGAGCACATGCACCGCAAGCCGCACAAAGGAGCCGCCATGCGCACCGAGCTCGATGTTCCCTTTTCGCACAAAGACGAGGCCAAAGCCCTGGGCGCCAAGTGGGACCGGGTCAAGAAGGTCTGGTACGTGCCCGATGGCGTCAACCCCGAGCCCTTTGCCGCGTGGCTGCCCGGCGTGGATCGCTCCGACCCCAGCGCGCCCTACATCTACCTGGTGCTGGGCAAGCGCGAGTGTTGGAAGTGCCACGAGCAGACGACAGTCGCGGCCTTTGGCATTCCGTATCGGGCAGCCGAGGACTCGGGCAGCAAGGCTGCGCCCAGTGCCGCGCCCTCCATGGACGACACGGGCCACATCGCAATCGACACCGCCCGCGCCAACGCCATAGCCATCGTCCCCGCGCTGGGCTGCGTGCCGGCCGAGATCCGCGACTACCTGCGCGAGCGCTGCGGCTACAAGCCCGTAACGTCGCGCACCACCAAGACCGTATCGCTCGCTAGCACGTGCACCGGCTGCGGCGCGCTGCAAGGCAGCCATTACCTGTTCGAGGAACCCACGTCGCCGTTTGCACTCACGGCCATCAACAAGCTGCCCGCGCTGGAGCTCGTGCGCGTGGAAGTCGCCGGCGTCTACGGCATCCCCGACAGTCAGGACAACTTTGACCAGGCGCTCTTCACCTGGGCACGCGACCACCACACCCAGTTCCACAAGACCCTGTGCGAGGGAATTTACCTGTAGGGCAAAACTCGAAAATCGAGTCCAGTTATCCTCGAAAATCGAGTGCGAAAATCCTCGAAAATCGAGTATGCGCAGGTAGTTGAGTTGTTGGTATAACGCAGAAAATGTCGAATCACCGGGTTTGCCCGACTAGATATTCAGTCTTTAAACTATGATTCCGCCTCGTCATAGGTAATGGCGCATCCGCAGGCTGGGCATTGCTGAGGATAGATTGGAAGACGCAGGCCTGTTCGAACCCGCGGGTCAGTAGACTGCTTGTCGCGGGTGTCGATGAAGCTGATGTCTAGGCATGGGAGGTCTGCACCGCAGCGGGAACAGGGCAAACAGATTTGGCTGCAACTAGCCTCGACGAGCGGAAACAAGCTCCGGTCCATTAACGCTCGCGGTAGGTTTCCGTACACGCCTCGCGCGATATCGCTTCGCCATCCCATGGGCTCCCCTTTCCCGTTTTAACCGTTGAGGAGAGGATGGCAGGATCGTGCAGCTCTCGATGCGGCGCAGCGCGATTCGATCAATCGACATGATTAGACAGCGATGGGCTGCACCTAACTAATACGGAGCAACGGCTTCCGCATGACAACGCGATTCCGAGAAATCGAACTCGGCACGATGCGCTTCGAGGAATCGAGCATTGGGACGAAAGCGATGTTCGTCCGGCTCACGCAGCACCGAACCCGCAAACGTCGCATAATCCGTTTGTTGCAGAAGGTACGACCCGCAAAGTTGATAGTCGCCGCGCACCAGCTCAAACGAAATCAAATGAGCATCGAACAGCGAGTGCAAGTCACGGCGCAGCAGAATACCGTTGCTGACAACTTGCGACTTGGGACCCGAGTAGTTCTCGATATGCGCGGCCTCGAGAGCTTCATCCACATTGCAGCCCGAGACGGCACATCGACCGGTATAAGCCTCAAAAAGCTGATTGCGAAAACGCTGCTGGCCGATTCGCTCGCGACGCAACGCATAACGGACCTTTTCATCGTCGCTCGCTGGAGTGCCGGAAAACTCCGCCGCGACCGGAGCGTCCTTCATGTAGCTCATATCAGGGAAGAAGCGCGCGTCGGGTCCACCCTTATGGACGGGGCCATGCAGTACAAACCAGCTGTTCTCCGGCTCGTAGCGCTCAACAAACGCCAAGCCCAGCACCTTGTAGCCGGCGCTCGTTGCAAAGAAAACACCAACGGGAACGCCGCACTCCATGCAGTTGATCATCTTCTGGTTGTAGTCCTGGTCGCGCCAGTTTTCGACCGAAGCACTTTGCGACGAGTACTTGAGCACCCACGTGCCGTCCTCGAGATAGAGCGGCGGAACATCAGGGTAGGAGCCACGCTTGGAATTGTGCACCGAAAGGGCGAAGGTCTTCTCACGCGGATGCTTAACGCGCCCGCGACCAGGCCAAAAGATGCCCGAATCGCGCGACACCGGAAAGGGTTCGGAATCAATCGTCAGGCGAAAAGGATACTGGGGACTATCGGCATTGGTGCGATGCGGGAGCTTGTCCCACAGGCCACCACGCCGCTCCTCGCGCAAGAACCACTCCCAAGCCTGGACATATTCGGACGGCACAAGGCTGCAAGCGCGGTCGAAACTCGGCCGAGCAATCAGCGGAACACTAGATGCGATGCCGTCCATAAGGAACCTCCAGGAAGAACAGTTCCCCACATTATCGCCTACGAAATGATGACGCCAAACGAAAAAGGGCCCACTTCCTTCGAAGTGAGCCCTTGGACATTTGCATGTTACGAACGTCGGCATTACGACGTTGCGACACCGGCGAGCTTAACACTAACGTTATAGGTCGTTGGACTGTTCTCGATGGATTTACCGTTAACGCAATCCGCGTCGGTTCCTTCCATCCAAATGTAGACGTGAACGGCAACACCCCTATAGCCAACGCCCGTAGCGATCGGATTAGTACCCGTAGCAACTGAATAATCGCCGCTCGTGCCCTTAGTGGCAACCCATCCGTCCGTGCCGCCAGTATAGATGTGCCTATAGGTCGCCTGCGCGAGCGTCGGCTTACCATCAATGTTCTGGATGCTCGTCCAGCCAGCAATGGCGGTTGCGTCGTTACCCTTGCCCTTCTCATCGCTCATGGCATACACGACGCGCAGATCCTCTGGACCAGTACCCGACGTGCCGTTATCCGCAATCGCTTGCGTAGTAATCGCGACACGCAGAGAACCGACCATTGTCTCCGAAGCATCGCCACCCACGGCTTCAATCGTTACGGGTGCACCATCAGATGCATCGAGATAAACATCAGCCGTGCCAGTATCGGTAATGGTGTAGACGATGTAGTCGCTTTTAATGAAAGCGTTGTACTTCTTGCCAGCAACCTCATACTCGCCCGGCAAAGCCTTAGCAGTCGTTGAGAAATTGGGCGTTGAATAGTCAGTTACCAGACCCTGGTTGTTCCAGCCGTTGCAAACGTACCAGTTTTCAAGGTTGTCAGTCGACGACGGGCTGAGCGTGGCGCCCACGGTTTGGGCTTCGAGCGACTTCTGTTCGCCACCATGCTGGGCACCGTTCTTGAGCTCGTCGATTTGAAGGATGAAGCCATTCGTCGTCGCGCTAATAGTTGACGTAGTTGCGGAAACCTTTGTATTCGCAACGTACCAGGCATAGGTCGCTGCCGACAGGGCAAACGCAGAGAGGACCACGCTAACGGCGGCCGCAACAAGTTGTGTTTTAAGGCTCTTAGACGATTGCACGTGATCCCCCTTTCAAAAACAGAATGGGCGCCCGGCGCATTAAAACGCGATGGACTAGAGATTATCCGACGTTGACGGCGTTGCCATCCGTATTGACCGGAGTAGCAGTGAACGCAACAGTGACGCCACAGTTCTTCAGGTTGGCAAGGTTATCGGAGAAGACCGTAGAAGCCGAGCCGTCGTAGAAGACATAAATGTCAACATCCACGGACTTGCCCGCACCAATCTTGGCCACAAGAGCATCCGTAACGGAAGTATCAGAACCGGTCAGATTGTTAACGATAGTGGTCGCATCGCCATAGGCGGTTAACTCGGTGCCATTGTCGGTCTCTTTGTAGACGCCCCACTGATCTCCACACTTAACGAGAACGCAAATGGCGCTCTTAAGACCATCCGAATTCTCACCAGCATTTACCGTTACAGAAGCAACTTTAAGGTTCTGGAACGAACCAGCTTTTTCATCCGTCGTGCCGATCGTAAAAGACTGCTTCAGCGCATAGTCGGGGCGATGGTCCGCGTCGACTCCGCCAACAGCGAAACGAGAGTTTTCAAGCATATTCCACTTGGTCGCATCGGATGCATACGCAGATTCAAACTGATAAGTTCCATCAGTAACCACATGATTCCATTGAGACGGATAGAGCTCAACCTTATCGTTGGTCCCAGCGGTCTGCGTCGCCTGGGTCGTCGTAAGCGCCTCGCCAGCCTTCGCGATCTTCAGGAACGGAGCGTTCGACTGAGCAGAAACCGACGCAGTCTTAGCTTCGACCTTGTTGTTGCTGACAAACCATGCGAAGGTGGCGGAACCGAGGGCTACGGCTGCCACGAGGACCATGGCGATGGCAGCGCCCATCTGCTTCTTTAATGCCTTGGTATCCATACGGACCCCTTTCTTTCCCCATTCGTCCCAGATGACCCCCGAGAAGCCCGGAAGGGGAGCCCGTGCTTTCGTGTTGGATGTTGCTTGCCCATCCTTAAAATTTGGAATTGAGGATACCACATTTCTTACGATTTCCTTATGAGTTTTCGGGGGCCTACAATCCGTCAGATTCATAGGTCTACCTCTGGTTATATGCGGTGCTACATGAACATCGTTTACCTTATTTGATCTCTCTCCCGCGCAGTCATAAGCCCCTCTTAAGCCTTGCGACCGCAGCGCCATGCCAACGCACACATTCGCCCTCCGTCGAGCTTCGCCCTAGCCCTTCCCCACCCGCTATACTGATGTAGCACGTGTAATTTCTGCCTGCTTGTGCGGGCTATTTGCCGGGAGGACTCTATGGCTGCCGCCAATCAACCCAAGGGAAGCGTTTCTGCCGGATCGATCAAGCCGGTGACGCGCAAAGCCGTTCGTTGCCAGCGCGAAGTCGCCTGGCTGGTCACGCAGGCGGCCGGCAAGCTCGTCGCCACCACCGACGACGTCAACGCGCCCACGCCCAGTTTTGTGCTGGCGGCGGCGTTGTCGTACACCCGTGAACAGGAGCAGGCCGCACGTGACCGTGGCGCCGTGATCGACTACAAGGCCGTCATGGGCCCCGACCTTGCGAGCTTTTGCCAGGCTGCAGGGCTGCCCGCAGCGCCCAACGCGCTTTCGGACGCGGGCTACATGTTCACGCTCTCGGGCGCGGACCTCATCCGCGACCTCTACGCCTACTGTAGCGACCTGGGCGAACGCATGGGAGACGCGGCGCAGGTCAAACCGGGCTACGCGATCAAACTCGCGCTGCGACTGTTCCTGCTGGACGCCGCCGCTGGCGACGTCACCTCTCCCAAAGACAACGCCTCTGCATAGCAAAAGCGCCGGACCGAGAATCAATCCCGGCCCGGCGCTTGTTCGTTCTACTTGTCCCCGTCCCCCGCGGGCGAGTTCTTTTGGTTGCGACGGTTACTCCAGGTCACGTTGTGTTCCTTGTAGTAATCGGGCGCCTCGTTGCCGCTCGCGCTAATGGGGTCGTTGCCGGTCAGGGTGTCGGCAATATCCTGCACGAATTTAATGAACAGGCTCGAGTCGTCGGTCTCGGACGAATCAAAGTCAAAGCCAAACTCCACCGCGCCGCCGATAATCTTGTCCACGCACTCCGGGTCGTCGCCGTCCAGCCAAATGACCACGGTGTACTTGTCCACATCGCCCACGCGGAAGTTTGCGTGGCTAATGGTCGTCACCACGTCTTTGGACGCAAACGGCTCGGTGTTGGGCTCGGGATTGCCGTCGGCCGCGGCAGCCGCATAGGTGGTGGGCTCGCCATTGCGATACACCCGCACGCGCGCCGCCTTCTCCACGCCCTTGCTGGCGCTGACCACCTTGAGCTTGGCGCTGTAGCCCAGGTCGGTCTTGCCGGCGTTGCGGATATAGAAGGTGTACGCCACGTAATTCTTGCCGTTGTGGCTGCCGTCGATGTCGTCCAAGTTGTCGGGCAGGTCGTCGGCGGCGATATTGGTGCCGTTGTCCACAGCGTCGGCCGCCAGGCGCGCGGTGGCGTTGTTAAAGTCGCCGTTGTCGGCAATGGCCACGCCGCGGCGGAACAGCTCCAGGCGGTTGAGGTTGATGGTGAAGTTGCCCATGTTTTCCTGCATAAACGACAGGGCGAACAGCACGCCAAAGGCAAGTGCCAGCACCACGAGGGCCTTTTGCAGCTTGTCCATGCGCAGCAGCGCCGTGCCGATGCGCTCCATGCGGCGCTTGGGCATATACATAGATACAACCGCGTCGGGGTCGATGTCGTCGAGGTCCTGGTCGGCCAGCGCCTGCTCCAACTCCTCGATGCGCACCACGCCGCGCAGGTCGCGCTTGGGCTTGCGTTTGGGCTTGGGCTTGGATTTGCCGAAGCGCTTGCGGGAGGTGGGGTCGGTGCTGGGGGTGTCCTCGGGCTGACTCTCGGTCAAATCCTCAGTCATGCCCTCGGCCAAATCCTCGGCAGCTTGATCTTTGTTGTCGTTACGCTTGAACAGAGCCATGGCGATCAGATCTTATATTTAGTGCGGATGCAGCCGACGTATTCTTTGACGAGCTCGCGCTCCATCTCGTCGGCGTAGCGGAACTGCAGGCCGCAGACGTTGCGGTACAGGCTGCCCTTGGGCGCGCGGCGCACCCAGCACACGATGCCCAGCTGCTCGGGCAGCTCGTGACGCTCGCCCTGCAGACGGATTGTGGGCATTTGCACGGCCAGGGCCTCGCCCACGTCGGGGTAATCGTTAAGGTAGACGGCCAGGCCGCCGGCCGAGACGTCGATGGTCATGGCGTCCTCGGGCTCGGGGGTCGGCGCGTTGTCGCGCTGGTAGGTCAGGCGCATGGCGACCTTAAAACGCTCGTCGCGGCGCTTGACGAAGGTGCGCTGCTCGGCGACTTTGCGCATTTTCCAGTAGGTGCGGATGCCCTTTTTCTCGACTGACTCGGGATAGCCGGCGAGCACAAACGTCTCCTCGCCCACTTTGTATTGCAGCAGCAGCTTTTGGTTTTCGTCCATGAGCAGCGGCTTGCCGGCGAGCATGGGCGCGCTCATAAGAAAGTACGCGTCGTCCAGGTTCTCTTTGTACGTGGCGAGCATGTTGAAGTCGGTTTTTTGGCCCATGGGCACGTCGAATGCCACCTGAAGCTTGGTCCCCGGCGTTATCTGTTGCTCTGCCATGTCGTCTCCCCCAGTCGCGGGCGCCGATATCATCGTCGTGCGCGATGCACATTGGGCTATTGTACCTGCTTTGCTGCGGGTTTCCATGGGCAGCGCGCGAAATGGTGGGATGAAGGGTGCGGGCGCCAGTGCAGCTGCTTTGCGCGCGTCATCAATCTGACAGCGATGCATGTTCCCGACAGACCGTCTGTCTGTCTATCTCTCAGCTATCTCTCGTAATTATCTCTCGTCTCTCGTTTATCTCTCAGCTTAGAGATGAGTGAGAGATGAGAGACAAAATTACCGTTATCGGTTCAAGCAAATCACGTTCGTACAGGTAAACACATGTATACGGGAACTTTGCCTCGATCCCTCAGCCATCTTGCAGCATTGCTATCTCTCATATTTATCTCTCATCTTTCAGCTATCTCTCGTGTTAGTGACGAATGAGAGACGAGAGATGCTCGAGTGATGCATAAGCCTGGATTATTGGACGGTCGGAAAATGAGCGTGGATATTTGGACGGTTTTTGGGCTTTTGGCGGCCGATTTCGTCCAGAAATCCACTGTCATTCGGCGAGCGTCCGATTTTCCACGCTCGTGCGTCCGAAAATCCACGCTCATCCGGCAGATTGGTCGAAGGCCCCATATGGGTATACTCTCGGGGATTCGACTCGATTCGCCCCCGCTGGGGCGTCAAAGGAGACTGCATATGCCCACCACCTCAACCGACCCACGCGCCGCTGCTGCCGCGCTGCTGGTGCCCGGTACCACCTGCCACGGCTTTGCCGTCGAGCGCTGCGAGACCGTGCCCGAGCTCGACTCAGACGCCTACGTGCTGCGCCACACTGCCTCGGGCGCTCGCCTGCTGTACCTGGCGTGCGACGACGAAAACAAGGCCTTTGCCATTGGCTTTAAGACGCCGCCGGCCGATTCCACCGGCGTGTTCCATATTCTTGAGCACTCGGTGCTGTGCGGATCGGCCAAGTTTCCCGTCAAGGAGCCGTTTGTCGACCTGATCAAGAGCTCCATGCAGACGTTCCTCAACGCCATGACCTACCCCGACAAGACCATCTACCCCGTTGCCACCACCAACGAGCAGGATCTGTACAACCTGATGGACGTGTACTTGGACGCGGTGTTCAACCCGGCGATCTACACCAAGCCCACCATTTTTGAGCAGGAAGGCTGGCACTACGAGCTGGACCTGCCGGAGAGCGTCGAGGGCGAGGGCGAGGGCGGCTCCGCGAGCCTGCGCGAGGGCACGCTGCGCTATAACGGCGTGGTGTTCAACGAGATGAAGGGTGCGCTGTCCGACCCCATGAGCGTGCTGGACGACGCCGTCAACGCCGCGCTCTATCCCGACACTGCCTATGCGCACGAGAGCGGCGGCGACCCGCGCGCAATTCCCGCGCTCACCTACGAGCAGTTCCTGGACACGCACTCGCGCCACTACAACCCTTCCAACTCCTACATCACGCTCTATGGCGACCTGGACGTGGACCGCGCGCTGGCCTTTTTGGACGAGCGCTATCTGTCGCAGCCGAGCGCCGCGAGCCGCCGCATGGACGCTGCCGTCGCCGCCGGCGACGACCCGTCCACGCTGGCGCCCAATCCGCTGGACGTGCAGGCGCCTGTGACCTGCGAGTATAAGCGCGTCGAGATGGCCACCACGCCCGAGAACGCCCTGGTGGGCCTGGGCCTTGTGCTGGGTAGCGCGCTCGACCGCAAGCGCACAATCGCCGCGGACATCTTGTTCGAAGCGTTGCTGGGCTCCAACGAAGCGCCGGTTAAGAAGGCCATTCTGGCCGCCGGCCTGGGCGGCAACGTGGTGAGCTACACCGCGGCCGAGAGCCTGCAGCCCTACGAGCTCATCATGCTGCAAAACGCGCAGCCCGGCGTGGCGCGCGAGCTGCGCCGCGTGTTCCAGGACGCCTGCCGCGACCTGTGCGAGCACGGCGTTCCGCGCGAGCGCCTGGAGGCCATCATCAGCAGCAACGAATACGACCTGCGCCAGCGCGACTACGGTATCGCCGACGGCGTGGCCATTGCGTGCGACGCGCTGAGCACCTGGCTCTACGATGACGACGCCGCGACGCTGGCGCTCAAGTACGGCCCAGTGTACGAGGAGCTTCGTGGCGAGCTGGACGGCAGCTACTTTGAGGACCTGCTGCGCGAGCTGGTGCTGCAGAACGACCATATGGCTCTGGTCGAGCTGGCGCCGGTGGACGCCGCCGAGGGCGCAGAGGGTGCCGAGGCCGCCGAGCTGGCAGCCAAGCGCGATGCCATGACCGATGCCGAGCTGGCCGATGTGGTCGAGCGCACGGCCGCGCTGCGCACCGCGCAGGAGGCCGAGGACACGCCCGAGGCCAAGGCCACGTTGCCGCGCCTGCGCGTGTCCGACATTGGCGAGGCGCGCCCCGAGCCGCCGCTGGTCGTGGACACGACCGCGCCCATCCCCTGTCTGCGCCACGGCATCCCCACCAACCGCCTGGCCTACGCCATGCAGTACTTCGACCTGAGCTGCGTCGCGTTTGAGGACCTGCCCTATGTGACGCTGCTCTGCCGCCTGCTCAAGCAGCTGCCCACGCGCGAGCATTCGGCCGAGGAACTCGACAACCTGATCGCCGGCAAGCTGGGCTTTTTGAGCTTTACGACCGAAGTTATGACGCAGCCCGACGTGGACGGCGCGCGCCCCTACCTGCTGGTGAGCGCCGGCGCCCTGTCCGAGAAGATCGACGCGCTGGCGAGCCTGCCGCGCGAGGTGTGGTCGAGCACGCTGCTGGCGGACGCCGACGCCGACCGCGTGCGCGACGTGCTCACACAGATTCGCATTGGTCTTGAGCAGGGATTTATCAACAACGGACACTCGGCGGCGCTCGGTCGCGCGATGAGCTACAGCTCGCCTTCGGCCGTGGTGCGCGAGCAACTTTCGGGCGTGGATTTCTACCTGTTCCTGCGCGATCTGCTCGAGCACTTTGACGAGCGCTTGGACGGCTTACGTGCCAAGCTCGCCGAGCTGGCGGGCCGCATCTTTGTGGCCGATGGCTGCCTGGCGAGCTTTACCGGCAGCGATGATGACTTTAACGCGTACTGGGCCGCCGCGGGCGACCTGAGGCTGGGCGCGGGCGCTGTCGGCCGCGACGCGCTCGTAGTGCCGACGCCGCGCGACCGCCACGAGGCATTTGTCATCCCCAGCGACATCTGCTTTGCCGCGCGTGCGTGCGATCCGCGTCGCTTGGGCATTGACGTGACAGGCGCTTGGGCGGTTGCCGCCAACGCGCTCTCCTACGACTACCTGTGGAACGAGATTCGCGTGAAGGGCGGTGCATACGGCTGCGGATTCCGCGCAGCCGGCGAGCGCCAGACGGCGTTCTACACCTACCGCGACCCGGCAATCGATCCCTCGATTGAGCGCGTGGCGCGCGCGGGCGAATGGCTCGGCAGCTTTGAGCCCGACGGGGCCGCCTTTGAGGGCTTTATCGTGAGCTGCGTGAGCGGCATGGACGCGCCGGTAAAGCCGTACGCGCTCACCAAGCGCCGCAACACGACCTATCTGGCCGGGCTCGATCCGCATGCGCGCGAGGGGCGTCGCGCCCAGATGCTCGCCGCCACGCCCGGTGAGCTGCGCTCGCTCGGCGCCGACGTGACGCGCATTGCGGCCGAGTCGCCCACCTGCGTCTTTGGCGGCCGCGACGTCATCGCCAAGAGCAACGCCGGCTTTAACGTCGTCGACCTGATGGGCTAACCACAGCAAGCAAAACCACTACAAAGGGGACAGGCCCCTTTGTAGTGGTTCGAACACTTGTTCTATACGTACACATGTTCTATAGTATGGGTGATTGCATCGGATCAAAATTGCAACTAGAATATAGTTGCAGAATGTGAGGCGGGATGACTCGAGCCGATAAACTCATCGCCCAACTGTTTAGCTGCCCTTCGACGTATCGGTATGCCGATTTTTTAAAAGTCATGGCCTCATATGGCTTTGAAATGGACAGCAAAGGCAAGACATCCGGATCGCGCATTCGCTTCTACAGACCCTCAGATGGCAGGATGTTCGTGATGCACGCGCCTCATCCATCTGACGAATTGACAGCGGGGACAATTCGAAACATCGTTCGCTTTCTGCAAGATGTCGGAGGTAGTCATGAGTAACGTTTTGGCATACAAGGGTTATTTCGCCCCGGTCGAGTTCGATGCCGAACAGCATGTGCTAACAGGTATGGTCGCCGGCATTAGGGACGCAATCGTATTTGAGGGCTCCACGGCTGACGGAGTTGAGCAATGCTTCCACGACGCCGTCGACGATTACCTTGAGTTTTGCGCCGAGCAGGGCAAGGAACCCGAACGGGCTTTCAAAGGCTCGTTCAACGTAAGAACGGGTTCCGAACTCCACAAGCAGGCAGCGCTGGCAGCGGCAAAGAAGGGTGAGTCACTCAATAAGTTTGTGACCGAAGCAATCGCTGCTGCGCTATAGCGTTAACGCATGGGCCCAAACCACCACAAAGGGGACAGGCGCCTTTGTGGTGGTTTTGGGCTGTCATTATCGCGTTTGCCCAGATAAAACCTGCCAAAATAAACCTGTCCCTTTTTGGCAGGTTTGCTAGAGGAGGCTGGAATGGACAAGGCTGAGTTGCGGCGGGCGGTGATTGCTCGGCATAATGCTCTTGATTTGGATGTGCGGGCGGCGAAGTCTGCCGTTATCTGTACGCGGCTGGTTGAGCTGTTGGATCGCTTGGGCGCCACAGCACCGCACACCGTTGCCGTCTATGCCGCCATGGGCTCCGAGGCAGACCCTGCCGCCTTTGCCGCCGCGACCGCCAAACGCGGCTGGCGCGTGGCCTATCCGTGCTTGCTCTCGGCAACCGAAGCTGCTGCCTGCGGCCAGCGTATGTGCATGCGTGCGGCCGCTGCTGGCGACGCATCCGCGGCCCCGTTTATTGCCCACCCCACGCGGGCCTTCGCAGCCACGGACATCGACAGCGGCCGCTTCCCTATCGTGCCTGCCGAAGCACTCGACATGATTGTTGTGCCGCTCGTGGCCTTCGATCAAACCGGCGCGCGCCTGGGCTACGGCGGCGGTTGCTACGACCGCTACCTGCCCATGCTCTCGCCCGCATGTCAAATCATCGGCATCGCCTTTGACGAACAGCGTGTCGACCACGTTCCCACCGACGCCCACGACCTGCCGCTACCCCACATCATCAGCGCCTAATCGCCGCCACGTCAGCCACGGCTACAGCAGTACCACCGCAGTCTAGTGCTCCTCGCCGGCGCGGGCCAGGTCGTAGGGCGTGGTCTGGTAGACGTAGTAGTTGAGCCAGTTGGTGTAGAACAGCTGAGCCTGGCTGCGCCAGACGTTGCGCGGCTCGGCGGTGGGGTCGTCACCCGGAAAGTAGTGCGCCGGCACCTGAGGGTTGAGGCCGCGCTTCACGTCGCGCTCGTACTCCAGGCGCAGCGTGTCGGTATCGTACTCGGGGTGACCAAATACAAAGAAGCGACGGCTGTCGGTCGACTTGACGATGTACAGGCCCACCTCGTCGGACACGGCCACGACCTCAAGCTGCGGCTCGGCCTCCACGTCCTCGCGGCGCACATCGGTGTTGCGCGAATGCACGGCATAGAAGCGGTCGTCGAAGCCGCGGACCAGCGGGCTTTGCGGCTTCACCAGATAATGCTCGAACACGCCACTTGCCTTTGCCGGCAGGTCGTACTTCTGAATACCGTAATGATGGTACAGCCCGGCCTGTGCGCCCCAACAAATGTGCAGCGTAGAGTGTACGTGCGTGGTAGACCAATCCATGATCTGGCAGAGCTCGGGCCAGTAGTCGACCTCCTCGAACGGCATCTGCTCCACCGGCGCGCCCGTGATGATCAGGCCGTCGTAGTGGATGTCGCGGATGTCGTCGAACGTGCGGTAAAACGTCTCCAGGTGGCCGGCGCTCACGTGCGTGGCCTCGTGCGTCTTGGTGCGCAGCAGGTCCACCTCCACCTGCAGCGGCGTGTTGGAGAGCTTGCGCATGATTTGCGTCTCGGTGGCGATTTTGGTGGGCATGAGGTTGAGGATGAGCACGCGCAGCGGACGGATGTCCTGGTGCAGCGCGCGATACTCGGTCATGACAAAGATGTTCTCGCTCTCGAGCTGCGCGGCTGCAGGGAGGGCGTCGGGAATACGAATGGGCATGGATGCTCCTTACGAGTCAGTTGCAGTTATGGTACAACGAGCGGCCCTATCCGCGCGAGCACATCGCCCAGCGATGCCGTCAGCGGCCCAAATCACTCCAAAAGTAGAGATTAAGGCATGTCCCAAAAATCTACGGCGCTTTAGTCTAGCAAAGTGACGGCAGGAGGCTACAATGGTTCGACGCGAGAAACTCGGCCGAAAGGATACATATATGTACCAGACGCGTAAGATCGGTGTGGTCGGCCAGGGCCACGTAGGAGCACATGTCGCCAACAGCCTGCTCATGCAGGGCATTGCCGATGAGCTGTACCTGTGCGATATCAACGAGACCAAGGTGACATCCGAGGTCCAGGACCTGCGCGACTCCCTTTCGTTTGTCCCGTACAACACCAAGATCGTCAACTGCTACGACCACTACGAGGAGCTGGCCTGCTGCGACGTCATCGTCAACGCTGCCGGCAAGGTCGCGCTGGCCGCCGGCAACCGCGACGGTGAGCTGTTCTTTACCACCGACGCCGCCCGCACCTTTGCCAAGCGCATCGTCGACGCCGGCTTTGACGGCATCTTCGTGAGCATCTCCAACCCCTGCGACGTCGTGTGCACCGAGCTGTGGCACCTGACCGGCTACGATCCCAAGAAGATTATCGGCTCGGGCTGCGGTCTGGACTCCGCCCGCGCACCGAGATCTCCAAGAAGGTCGGCGTGAGCCCCAAGTCCATCGATGCCTACATGATCGGCGAGCACGGCTTTAGCCAGCTTGCCGCCTTTAAGGCCGCAACCGTCGCCGGCAAGAGCCTTAACGAGCTTCAGGCCGAGAACCCCGACAAGTACGCCTTCGACCACATGGAGATCGAGGAGCTCGCGCGCAAGGGCGGCTATGTGACCTACCAGGGCAAGCAGTGCACCGAGTACGCCGTCGCCAACTCCGCCGCGCGCGTCTGCGCCGCCGTTCTGCACAACGAGCACGCCGTGCTTTCGGCCTCTACGCTCATGACCGGCCAGTATGGCGAGGAGGGCATCTTCACCTCCCTGCCGTGCGTGGTCGGTGCCGAGGGCGTCGAGGAGGTCTACACGCTCGACCTTTCCGAGTATGAGCTCGAGGGCTTCCACAAGAGCTGCCAGCACATCCGCGATAACATCGCCCAGCTCGACTGGTGGGACGCCGAGGCCTACGACGCAAAGTAGGCCGCCGCTTGACGCGACACCTCGCTCATACGGACGCCATGTAAAGCGGGCCGCGCCGGAAACCCATCGGCGCGGCCCGCTTTTTATTGACCCCAACAGCATGCCTGCAGATTTAGGTCTAATACTTTTCCGCGAAGTGAACGAGCAAAAACGAGCCCCCGAAGCATCGACACTTTTCAGACGCCGTTTCCTGCGGTTTCGCCGAGTTTTTCCTGCAGTTTTGGCGTCAAAAAGTGTGGATGCTTCGGGGGTCCAAAACAGGTCGTTCACTTCGCGGAAAAGTATTCGACTTCGTTTTCGCGCAGACACGAATCCGGCCGCCACAATGCAAAACGGGGTCCGCGCGCAGCACAGACCCCGTCAAAAAAGATAATTCCCGGTGCCTAGTACTGCTCGATGCCCATGTAGCGACGAACCTCGGGGCTGTGGTCAAACACCTTGCCGCGGGCGGCGCGCAGCTCGCAGCTCATGTTGTAGAAGAAGATCGGCTCCAGGAACGAACGCACGCTGGCGGGTACCTCGCCCACGCCGTACTCGAGCGCATCGAGCACCATGACCGTATCGGTGTGCGTGTTGAGGAACGCGAGCGCGCGCTCCTCCATGGGGCGGCACTCGCCCGATCCGAGCTGCACAAAGTAGAACACGCCAGGCTCGGTAGCCTCGAAAGGACCGTGGAAATACTCGCCGGAGTGGATGTAGCAGCAGTGCTGCCACTGCATCTCCATGAGCGAGCAGATGGCCATGGCGTAGGTCTGGCTAAAGTTGGGACCGGAACCCAGGATATAGAAGAACTTGTGCTGCTGGCAGAGCTCGGCAAAGCGATCGCCCAGCTCGGCGTTGACCTTCTCGCGGGCAGCGGGCAGCAGCGCATCCATCTGCTTAAGGCCGGCGTACATGTCGGCGAGCGCCTCGTAGCCTTCCTGCTGGTCGAGCAGCTCGGCGGCGATCAGAGCGCCGATGCCCTGCGGCACCTCGGCCTGTGACACGCCCTCGCCCCACGGATAGACCCAGGTGGTCCACTTGCCGTTATCGATCTTGGAGCCCTCGCAGTCGGTGAGGGCAACGACCTCGGCACCGGCTGCCAGCGCCATCTCGCAGCCGTCAACGACCTCCTGCGTGTTGCCGCTGTGGCTGCAGGCAATAACGAGCGACTTCTCGCCAAGGCTCTTGGGAGCCATCAGGCAAAACTCGCGCGCCGTGTAAACCGTCGAGGTAAACGTGGTCGCCTCGCGCTTGAGCAGTTCGTTAGCCGGCATGAGGTCTATCATCGAACCGCCGCAGGCAATCCAAAAGACGTTCTCGATCTTACCCTTGCGCTCGATAATTTCCTGAATCAGATCGTGTGCGTTCACGGCGACGCTCCTCCTTGTGTGGCGGCTTTGAACGACAGCAGCTCGTACCTGCAGTCGTTCTATGTTGTCCTATTTATAGCACGCGAGCTGTCGCAGGTGAAGTCGTTTCAGCAAGTTTGTTCTATGTTGTTCTATCTATGAACATTAGATGTCGAACACGTAGCGCGAACCCACGATCTTTTGGCGCCCGAGCAGCAGGGGCCGCCCGTCCGCATCGGTAAAGTACGCCTCCATATAGAAGAGCGGCTCGCCGACCGGCACCTCCAGCAGCGGGGCCGCCTGAGCATCGGCAAGCGCAATCTCCACGGTGCAGGGGTCGGACTTGAGCGGCGCGCGGCCCGAATGCTCGGCAACGAGTGCAAAGATCGAGTTATCGGCAAGGTCCTCGTCGGCAAGCGTCTGCAGGTAGGGATGGTCGGCCAGCACAAAAGAGTTGTTCTCGAGCATGACGGGCACGCCATCTGCCGTGCGCACGCGCTCGACTACGATGAGCTCGCAGCCGGGCTCCACGCCAAAGAACGCCGCGTCCTCGCGCGTCGCCGCGACCACCGTGCGCGACACCAGGCGCGCTCCGGCAACCATGTCGTTGGCGGCGCAGCCCTCGGTAAAGCTCTGGACGTCGCCTTTCTGGCGAATCTTACGCTTGAGCTTGGGGGCGCACACAAAGGTGCCCCTCCCCTGCTGGCGGTTGAGATACCCCGCGCGCGACAGCTCCTCGATGGCGCGGCGCACGGTGATGCGCCCCACGCCGTAAGACTTCGCGAGCTCCATCTCGGAAGGAATGCGCGAGCCGGCCGCATACACGCCGCGCGCGATCTCGCCCTTCAGGTCGTCCATGACCTGCTGGTACAGTGGTACGGCGGATACGCCAGCGCGGTCGGTTTTATCGTCGGTTGCCATCGTTACGCTCCATCCCGCGCATGCTCGGACTCAAACTCTTCAATCGCCGCCATAAACTGCTCGCCAAAGGCGTCGGCCTTTTTCTCGCCGATGCCGTTGACCTGGATAAGCTCGTCGCGCGTCTGCGGACGCAGGCGGCACAGGCCGCGCAGGGCCTTGTCGGAGAAGACCATATACGGCGCCATCTCCAGCTCGGTCGAGATTTCCTTGCGCAGGGCGCGCAGGCGCTCGAACAGCTCGGCATCATCGCCCACGCGCGGGCGCTGATCCAGCTCGGCCTCCTCGCGCAGCAGATCCACCGCACGGCGGGCGCGGGCCGAGGCCTTGCGCTTGGACGCGCGACGCTTAACGGTAAAGGCGAACGCCTCGTTCTCGACCTCGCCGGCACGCGGACCCAGGCCCACGACCGGGTACTGCCCCTGCGAGGTGGCCAAATAACCGCGGCCGCACAGCTGGCCGATGATGTCCTTGATGCGCCCGACCGATTCGCTCGACAGCTCACCATAGCCGCGATCCTCGTCCAGATGCATCTGGCGGATGCGCTCGGTGTTGCCGCCGTGGAGCACGTCGGCGATGAGCGACTTGCCAAAGCGCATGGGGCGCGTGGCCACATAGCGCACGGCGGTGCGGGCCACATCCTCGACCTCGAACTTCGTGAGGCAGTTGCTGCAGTTGCCACAGCCCTCGGCCTCATCCGCGGCGGCGCCGCCCACGGCCGCATGCTCGGCCGCGGCCTCGTCGCCAAAGTAGCGCAGCATATATTCGCGCAGGCAGCCGGTGGTATTGCAGTAGCCCTCCATCTGGCTGAGCAGACGATATCGATTTTGGAGCGCCCACGCGCGTTGCTCGTCGTCGAGCGCCTCGTCGGCCGCATCGCCGCGGTCGATTAAAAAGCGGCGCATGCGAAAATCGTTGCCGTTCCACAGTAAGTGGCAGCTGGCCGGATCGCCATCGCGGCCGGCGCGGCCCGCCTCCTGGTAGTAGGCCTCGATGCTCTCGGGCACATTGTTGTGGATCACGTAGCGCACGTTGGGCTTGTCGATGCCCATGCCAAAGGCGTTGGTGGCAACCATCACCTGAAGATCGTCGTCAATAAAGGCACGCTGGCTTTGGCGGCGGGCGTCATTGCCCATGCCGGCATGGTAGCGGCCAACGCGAATGCCGCTGGGGCCCAGCGCCTCGGCAAGCTCGCCTGCCAGCGCATCGACCGTCTTGCGGGTCGAGCAATACACGATGCCGCTCTCGCCCGAATGCGCAATCACATAGTCGCGCACCCACGCTGCCTTGGCCTTGTCGCCCATCTCCTCGCAGCCAAAGTAGAGGTTCTTGCGATCGAAGCCCGTCACCACCGTCGCGGGATTTTGCAGGCCGAGCATCTGCTGAATGTCCGCGCGCACACGCTCAGTCGCCGTAGCGGTAAAGGCCGCCACGATGGGGCGCTGCGGCAGGGAATCGATGAACTCACGAATCTGCAGGTAGGCGGGACGGAAATCCTGGCCCCATTGGCTCACGCAGTGGGCCTCGTCAATGGCCACGAGCGGCACGCCAATGCCGCCGTCCGCCGCGGCCTCCTGCGCAAAGGCCAAAAAGCGTGGCTCGAGCAAGCGCTCGGGCGCCACGTACATAAGCTGGTAGCGGCCCTCGCGCGCCCGCTTGAGCACGGTGTTTTGCTGGGCCGGAGTAAGGCTGGAGTTGAGATAACTGGGGCGCGCACCCGCCGCGAGCAGCGCGCGGGTCTGGTCCTCCATAAGGGAGAGCAACGGACTCACCACAAAGGTGATGCCGGGAAGCATGAGCGCGGGCACCTGGTAGCAAATGGACTTGCCGGCACCCGTGGGCATAACGCCCAGCGCATCGCGGCCGGCAAGGATCGCATCGACCATGCGGTCCTGCCCCAGGCGAAACGAGGTGTAGCCAAAATAGGCGCCGAGCGTGTCGAGCGCCATCTGCTGCATGCTATCGGTCATGGTTTCCTAACGTCCAAGTCATCTGCCGCCGATTATACGCCGCCACGCGGACCGGTGCCGCACGGCTGCCGGCCACGACATGGGTAGTCATTGGGGACGTTCTTAAACGACTAGTCAAACAAGAATATCCCTAACGACTACTCATTTAAGTCTGTCCCCAATGAGCGCAATGACTACTCCGCCGCAGGTAGAGGACGGACAGCGAGCGACGTCCAGGGCGAACAAGTTGGCATGAAAAAGGCAAGGCATAGACCTTCTGGTCATGCCTCGCCTTTTTAATGACAAATTGTCGCCCTGGGCGGCGCGCAGCGTCGGCCCGTTACGCGGTTTGGTAAAACCGCGTAACTTACATCACCATGACGTAACGGCTACCCACGTAGTACTGCTTACCCATCAGGACCGGCTCGCCATTGGGGCCGATAAAGCCGGCACGCAGGTTGAGCAGCGGATCGTGCGGAGCAATGCCCAGCTCAGCCGCCTGCTCGGCATTGGCGCGAACGGCCTCGACCGTGCGGTAGCCAACCGAGACAATCGGCGTTCCGCCAACACGCTCGACCTCGGCAAAAATCGACTTGTCCTCAAGATCGGCCGTCAACAGCTCACGGTAGGCGTCAAACGGCACAAAGACGTTTTCCTCAAAGATGGGCTCACCATCGGCCGTACGCACGCGTTTGATATGCAGTAGCAGCGCGTCCTTCTGCAGGCCAAAGAACTCCATCTCGTTTTGACGTGCCGGCACAATCTGGCGATCGACCACGTGTGCACCCGCCTTCATGTCATTGTCGGCACACAGCGCGGTAAACGTCTGCAGCGTCGAGGCGTGGAACTGGCGGTTGATGTGCGGCGTGGAGACAAAGGTGCCGCGGCCCTGCTGCTTAACCAGGTAGCCATCGGAGCACAGCTCCTCAACGGCGCGACGCACCGTAATGCGGCTTACCTCGTACTGCTCGGCAAGCTCAAGCTCGGACGGGATACGCTCCTTGGGTGCATAAACACCTTTCTCGATCGCATCCTTTATTTCGTCGTAAATCCGCTGGTAAAGCGGTGCATTTTTGGGCGCAGGCATATCTGATCACTCTTATCAAAATATCTAATTTTCTAATACGTATATAACGTCTAGCTTTATATTACCTCATATTGATAAAACGATCCTTGATTCTCATCTTCATTGCAACAGCCTCAGGACTCAGCGCAACGCGTTGC